>NZ_JCACKM010000145.1:0-17341 GCF_059505385.1 Desmonostoc vinosum | reverse complement strand
CTCCCTATCTCCGCGTCAGCCAAATCATAAGTCTTTAAACGGACATGATATAATTGGTCAGGGGCCATTTTTGCAAGTAGCAAAATTTAGAGGGGGATTTCAATAATAAACTCTGTACCCTCACCTAGAACAGAGTTGCAAATCAATTTTCCGCTGTGGGTTGATTCAATGATTTGTTTGGCGATCGCCAACCCCAACCCTGTCCCTTTCCCCACTTCTTTGGTAGTAAATAAATGGTCAAATATCTTTTGTTTAACTGATTCACTCATCCCTTTACCATTATCTGCGATCGCAATTTTTACCAGATGATTTTCCACCGAAGTTGTAATAGTAATGCGGTTGGGATTGGCTTGAATATCCTCAAAACTGCGTTTGCTATTTGATTCTTCTAAAGCATCGATCGCATTTGCCAAAATATTCATAAACACCTGATTTAACTGTCCAGGGAAGCAGTTAACTAGTGGTAAATCGCCATAGTTTTGTATGACTTGAATTGCAGGGCGATGTTGATTGGCTTTGAGGCGATACTTGAGAATCAGTAAGGTACTATCAATACCTTCATGCAAGTTAGCAGTGACTTTGCGATCGGTATCAGCGCGGGAAAAAGTACGTAGGCTAGTGCTGATGGACTTGATGCGATCGCTTGCACCTGTCATCGAGTCTAGCAACTTGGGCAAGTCTTCACTGAGAAATTCCAGATCGATATCTTCGGCCATTTCCTGGACTGGGGAAGCTGGATGAGGATGGTGTTGCTGATAGAGTTCTAGATATGTCAGCAAATCTTGTACATACTCTTTAGCATTGTTGATGCTGCCATTGAGAAAACCAATCGGGTTATTGACTTCGTGCGCTACACCTGCAACAAGATTCCCTAGAGATGCCATTTTTTCGCTTTGGACAATTTGCAGTTGAGATTGCTCAAGCTGTTGAGCGTAGTTCTGGGCTTGTTGATACAATCGGGCATTTTCTAGGGAAATAGCAGCTTGGGCGCAGAGAAAGTTTAGTAGTTGGACGCGATCGCTTGTAAATGCTCCAACAGTCACACGGTTCTCCAAATACAAAATCGCCATCAATTTACCCTGATGCAGAATTGGCGTACACAGCAGACTTTTGGGTTGCTGTTGCACAACATAAGCATCTGTAGAAAGAGTAGGATGAACAGCAGCATCCGCAATTACAACAGGTTGTAGACTGTGTTTGACAGTGTAAATTAAGCTGTGGGGAATCTCTGAACAGTGGCATAAAGTAATGGATTGTACCTGCGCTGGTTGAGCGATAGTAGCAACCGCTTCCACGAACCACTCATGCTCATGCGGCATTAGCAATGCTCCCTTGTCTGCTCCAGCATTTTCGAGAACTGTATGTAGCAATGTTGCCAAGAGTTTATCGAGTTGAATTTCCGCAGAAAGGGTTTGTGATGCTTTGAGGATGCTTCCTAAGTCGAGGGTGGCAGAAATACTGGTACTAGATGACTGAGTTGCACTAGTTAGATATATTGATGCAGACACCGTTTCATTTGCCGACAAAGACGCGCGTCGTTGTTGCAAAATTGGTGCGAGTAGTTTGGGGTAGCGGTGTTCTAAGTCTTTGACTTTAGCAGCTGCGCCCCAGTGTGCATAGCAGTAGTAAGCCTCTTGCATGTAGCCACCGGCAACTTTTTCTTTGCCCCAATCGAGGTAAAATTTGGCGGCGAGTTCGTTGGCGAGTGCTTGTTCTTGAATATAGCCGTTGGCTTTAGCAAGAGAGATGGCGCGATCGTAATATTCAATAGCCTCAATTTTGTTGCCCGAAATTCGATACCTTTCCGCCTCCATGAGATCGAGTTTATGTTGGTGATTTGCAGGGGCATAATGCGCCCATTTCTGCACTTTTTCTCGATTCACTTGCAGTTTGTTGAGGATGCTGGGTTTTTGGGCGTCTAAAGCATCTGGGAATAGTGCGATCTGAGCGAGAGAATCGTAGAAATAAAAGGGTACAACCACAAAATTGCCTGTCACACCTCCGAGGTAAGATGCCGCTATTGCTGCATTCTCAACAGCCTCAGAAAATTGCTCAAACAAATAGCAAAGAATCAGCTTATTAAAGTAAACGTAAAAAATAGCAGTTGCATCATTTGCTTGCTGGTGTTCTATTAGCATGGTTTGCTCTTCATAGATATTACCAGTCAACTGAGATGGCTCTTGAGTCTGCTGAATTAAGTTTAAGATAGTCTGGTGCAGAATCTGATTGAAATTGAGGGAATTTTTCTGTTTGAGTTGCACAAGTTTTTCGTTATAGCTGGCTATTTCTCGTTCTAGCATTGACAATTCTTGACCACACAAGTAGGCATGGTAAACGTAGATATAGGTAGACAAGGCGGCAAATTCTAAATCTCCGGTTTCCAGACCGATAGTGTAAGCTAATTGCAACGGTTCTAGAGTTTTTTGCACAGGATCGCACCAATGACGAACACTAGCATTGACGATAAAAATTGTTCTAGCTTGAATATGTTTAGCATCAACCCGATCAAGTAAACTTAAAGCGAGTTGACCAAATTGATAGCCTGTTTCGATGTCTTCCACAACGCCGCAAAGAATTACCCCAAAGTAGCCGTAACTAGGTGCAGACAGTGCCGTATTGCCATATTGCATCGATAAGCTGACCTCTTGGGATACGATTAACGGCAGTAACAACGGTGCTGCTTGGTAGGCACAGGGAGCCAGACTATTGAGAATCTGCATAGCTGCCTGTTTGAATGGATCGGTCATTTCTGGCAATGCAATCAAGTCTAGGGGAGATTTGTTGGTTAAGCCAGATAAAGTTGCCTCTAGTTGAGTTTGAATATCAGATGGGTGGGGATTTTCCGGAAACTCTAACCCCAACAGTTGCAAAACTTGCAGTCCTATTTGGATTGCTGCTGGTAGATGGTTTTGAGCCATACAAGCCTGCATTTTGACATTGTAGACTTTGATTTTGTCTAATAAGGTTAGGGATTTGTGTAAAACAACTTCAATCCACTCCTGCATCTGGTCAAAATTACTGCTCAGATATGCTGCCTCTACCGCTTCTTGGTAAATTGCTAAGGTTAAATCGTATTGACTCTGCCAGCAATCAAAAGCTAATAGCTGAATACCAATGCCAAGATAATTTAGTGCCGCAACATAAGCAGTAGAGACTTTTGCTTTTTGTCCAGCCAGTAAATTTAAATGGGCGATTTCATATCGAGCAGATGGCTGGGTAACTAACCCAATTCCTCTATTTAACTGATTAACAATTGCAAAAATTTGGCTGTTTTGTTCTGCCGTTGCCCGATTCTGCAACAGAAGTTGTCCAATCTTGAGGTGAGTTGCTTCTTTGAGTTCAGCAGGAATCAAAGAATAAGCTGCTTGCTGGACGCGATCGTGCAAAAATCGATACGTGGGATTAACTGTACTTTCTGTGTCAGATGCTTCAGCATCTTGGAAGAACTTGTAAACCTGGCTAGTGGGTAAAATCAAGCCTTCTTGCAAGGCTTTCCACAATGCTGTTGCTGCATCTGTAGATGACTGTTCTGATACGATCGCCAATGTATTCAAATCAAACTGATTACCGATACACGCTGCCAGTTTGAGGATTTGTCGCGTCTCATCTGGCAATTTCTGCAATTGCAGTGCCATAAACTCTACCACATCATCGGTGAGTGCCAGCGCCTTCACTTGTGCTATATCACATTGCCAATAACGGCGATCGCAATCAAAGCTAATATAACCATCATCATGTAACGCTTTGAGAAACTGTGTCGTGAAAAACGGATTTCCTTGGGTTTTGCGGGTAATTAATTCAGTTAGTGGTTGCGCCACCTCCCGCGCACAATTCAACGTATCTACCACCAGTTGATTGGTATCATCAAAAGCTAACGGTGTCAAGGTAATTGTATTCACAATTGCCTGTGCTTTTTTGAGTTCTTCTACCGTCAACATCAACGGATGAGCGGGCGACACTTCGTTATCTCGATAAGCGCCCAACATCAGCAAATAGCCATTGTCATTCATCAGCAGTTTGATTAACTGTAAAGAAGCTAAATCTGCCCACTGCAAGTCATCCAAAAATATCACCAATGGATGCTCTGCTGTTGTGAACACAGCAATGAACTTTTGAAACAGTAAGTTAAACCGATTCTGTGCCGCACTCCCCGATAGTTCTACAACAGTTGGTTGTTTGCCAATAATCTGCTCTAGTTCGGGAATCACATCAATCAGAACTTGTCCGTTTTCTCCCACAGCTTGGAGAATACTGGTTTTCCATGTTTGCAGTTGCACATCAGATTCACTGAGCAATTGCTGCATCAAATCCCGCAATGCTTGCACAAATGCAAAGAGGGGAATATTCCGGTTAAATTGGTCAAATTTACCTTTAATGAAATAGCCACGCTGTTTAACAATCGGTTTATGAACTTCGTTGACAACAGCCGTTTTGCCAATCCCGGAAAACCCAGCAACGAGCATCATCTCGCTGTTTCCAACAGCAACGCGCTCGAAGGATTCTAATAGTTGTTGAACTTCGTTTTCTCTACCATACAATTTTTCGGGTATGAGGAAGCGATCGCTTAAATCTCGCTGTCCTAACTCAAATTCTCTAATCTCTGCCGTCGCTTTCCATTGCGTCAAACACTGTTCTAGATCGTGTTTTAATCCTAATGCACTCTGATAGCGGTCTTCGGCATTTTTCGCCATCAGTTTTGTCACAATTGCTGCTACCATTGCAGGTGTTTGAGGATTTACCTGATTAGCTCTTACTGGCATCTTGGCAATGTGACAATGTACTAACTCTAAGGGATCATCTGAGGTAAACGGTAAGGTAGCGGTTAACAGTTGATACAGACTCACACCTAAAGCATAGAAATCGGCACGATAATCGATACCGCGATTCATTCTACCTGTTTGTTCTGGTGCGAGATATGCTAAAGTGCCTTCTAAGATGTTAGGATTTTGGATTTCTGGGGTTTCTTTGGGTAACAAAGACGCAATACTAAAGTCGATGAGTTTGATTTGTTTCGATTCTGGATGAATGAGAATGTTAGCAGGTTTGATGTCTTTATGTACTACCCGATGCTGACTTAAATTATGCAGGATATCGGCGATTTGGATGGCGATCGCTAATACTTCTTTTAGTTCTAATGACTGTTGTTGGGCATACTTCTCTAGAGAAATTCCACCATCATTTTCCATGATTAGGGCATAACTACTGCCGATGGATTCTAGACTCAAGGGTGGGACTATTCCAGGAATGGGGAGGTTTTTGGCGATGGTGTACTGATTGCGAAATTGTACCAATTCGCCAAAGTTGGGATAGGGATTTTTCAGCAGTTTAATTACCACCGATAATGAATCAGTTTCTCGAACTGCTTGATAAACTAGGGTTCTAGAACCGTTGTAGAGTTGTTCGCTAATGCGATATCCAGGAAGATTAACAAGTGTGCTAATCATATTGTGCTGATCTGATAAATTTCTAGATTTAGTATTCCCAACTCGTAAAATTGATTTATTCTGTTACGACGGAACCTATTCTATGGAACACCCCGTTCCTCTACCGCCCCTGCCAACGGCGGCAGAACTTCCTGACTCTGACGATACACCAGTGGATTTTATGCTTTCTGTTATACGGGAATTTCCATGATAAATTCTGTACCCTCACCTAGAAGCGAATTACAAATCAATTTTCCTCCGTGTGTTTCTTCAATGATTTGTTTGGCGATCGCCAATCCCAATCCCGTCCCTTTACCCACAGATTTCGTAGTAAATAAATGGTCAAATATTTTCTGTTTGACTAATTCACTCATCCCCTTACCATTATCAGTAATAGCAATTTTTAAAAGATGATTTTCCACCGAAGTTTTAATAGTAATTTGGTTAGGATTGGCTTTAATTTTCTCAAAATTGCGCTCACAGTTCGATTCTTCTAGTGCGTCAATAGCATTGGCTAAGATATTCATAAATACCTGATTTAATTGCCCAGGAAAACATTCTATTTTAGGTAAATTGCCATATTCAGTTATCACTTCAATTGCTGGACGTTGTTCGTTAGCTTTCAGACGATGTTTCAAAATTAAAATCGTACTATCAATACCTTCGTGAATATTAAACGGCACTTTGTAATCTTTATCTGCGCGAGAGAAAGTGCGAAGACTAGTGCTAATATTTTTCAATCTGTCACACGCCATCACCATTGCATTCATCATCTTCGGTAAATCTTCTAAGGTATAGTCCAAGTCAATTTCTTCAGCATGGTCTTTAATTGACTCATCAGGATTTGGGAGAATTTCTTGATACAGCTTTAAGTGTTCGGTAATATCCGCAATGGTTGGTTTAGCTTGTTTGAGACTAGCAGCAATAAAACCAAGAGGATTATTCATTTCATGTGCTACCCCGGCAACTAAGTTACCTAGTGCAGACATTTTTTCACTTTGAACTATGTGTAATTGGGCATTTTGTAGCTCGTTTAATGCCACTTCTAACTGTTGAGCATAGTTTTGCGATCGCCCATACAAACGAGCATTTTCCAGCGAGATGGCGGCTTGAGCGCACAACAGAGTGAGCAGTTGGACGCGATCGCCATTAAACGCTCCTGTGGCCACATTGTTTTCTAGATACACCATGCCCAGCAGCTTGCCCTGGTGCAAAATTGGGCTACACAAAATGCTTTTAGGCTGTCGGACTTGGATGTAAACATCCGCAGCAAAATTATGATGCAGCATGGCATCGGCAATCACCGCAGGTTGTAAGCTGCGCTTGACGGTGTTAATCAGGCTAATTGGGATTTCAAGACTTTCGTTAACGGATAAAGGCGTAGGGGAAACTTGAGCTGCAATCTGGGCGGAAGCGGCAATCTCTGCCGACGCACGTACCATCAGGCAATTGTCTTCAAGTAGCATCAACACACACTTATCGGCTGCCGCAGTTTGGATGACAGTATGCAGTAAGTTGCAAAGTAGTTTGTCGAGTTCGATTTCACTTGAAAGACTCTGAGAGGCTTGGAGAATAGCAGCCAGATCGAGAGAATCGGAGACGCTCGAAGAAGTGGTCGAAGTGACGGTTCCTTTGGTAAAGATGGTTTCGTTAATCGAGAAGGCGGAGCGCGTTTGTTGCAGGATGGGAGCCAGCAATTTGGGGTAGCGGCGTTCCAAATCGGCAACTTTGGCTTTCGCACCCCAGCGAGCATAGCAGTAGTAGGCTTCAATCATGTACTGCCCAGCAATGCGCGCTTTGCCCCAGTTAAGGTAAAATTTGGCTGCCAGTTCGTTAGCTAAGGCTTCTTCTTGGGTGTATTCGTTGGCTTTGGCTCCAGATATTGCTTTGTCGAATAACTCAATTGCTGCGGCTTTTTGTCCTAAGACTCGGCATTTTTCTGCTTCTACTAAATCAACTTTATGTTGGTGATTCATGCGGGCATAGCGCGCCCATTCAGACAGAGTGGTTTGATGAGCTTCTACCAGAGCTAGTGTGTGAGCTTGCTCAATTTCTGACTGATTCGAGAATAACGCCAAGTGGGTTAATGCGGCATAGAAATAGAAAACCGCATGATGAGCTAATCCTGGCAATCCTATCAAATAGCGGTTAGCTAGAGCAATGTAGTCTAGGGCATTGGTGTAGTTTTTAAAGAAATAGGCAAGTACCAGTTTATAAATATAAACACAACCAAGCGCAGTCAGATCGTTAACGCGATCGTGCATAGGAATCATCACCGTTTCATCGTAGGCAGTGCCAATTAATAAATCTGGTTGATTAACGATTTCTCTCCAGTTCTGTGCCGTTTGTTGTGTCATCTGCAAATGAGCCAGAGCAGAATCTTGCTTGACAGCCGATAAGGCAATACAGTAATTTTCAATTTCTGGTATCCAATCGTCCAGAGGGACTCCAGCAAAGTAACTATAACTAAAACAATTAATTATACTGTAGCCAGCATTTAGAAAATCACCAGTTTCCATTCCAGCCTGATATGCCTGTTTCAGCGTTGGTATTACTGCTGTTAGTGCTTCAATTCGATGCTGAATACAACTGCCAACCCAAACTAAAGCTGCGGACTTGAATTCCCGCACATCCAACTGATTGAGTAAGCCCAGAGCCACTAGCCCAAAGCTATAGCCTTTTTCTACCTCTCCTAAAAAAGCAGATAGCACCATGCCATAACTTGCATACCCCATAGTTGACGCAGGTGTATTGCCAAATTGCAGAGATAGACTCACTATTGTGGAGCAAAGCAGGGGCAGCAAGCCTGGATTTCTTTGAAAAACGGGTGAAAACAACATTACTAACAGTTGCACCGCCGCAATTATTCGAGGCTCGCTCATCATAGGGAGATTGACGAGTTCTGAAATCTGTTTTCCCTGGAGTCGCTCGGCAAGGGTTTGTAATGCCATTCCTATCAAGGCTTCGTCAGGTTCAGATGAGAATTCAACCCCCAATTGTGCTAGAGCATCTTTGCCTAAAGAAATTGCTTCTAACATCTGACTTTGGCTTGTCAGGGCATTAATTTGGATCTGATAAATTTTCACTTTGTCGAGGATGGTTTGGGCAGATTGCAACACCTGAGTTGCCATTGCTTCCATGCCCTCAAAATCGGCATTCAAGTAGGCAGTTTCCGCCGCAGCCACATAAAGATTCAGAGTTAATTCATAGTGAGTTTGCCAACAGTTCGTACTCAGCAATTCCAGCCCTGTTTGCACAAAACTTCTCGCAGCTGCATGTGCTGTAGAATTTCTGGCTTTCTGTCCAGCAGAATAATTAAGTCTGGCTAAAGCTTCCCGTTCGCTCTTTTGAGTAATTAACTCAATTCCTAGATTCAAATGCCCGACAATATCAAATAGCTTTTCTTCTTTTTCGCTCTCTGATAAATTTTGTTGGAGTAATTGTCCGATTTTGAGATGAGTTACCTGTTTTTGGTCTGCCGGGATTAGAGAATAAGCAGCTTGTTGAATGCGATCGTGCAGAAATTTATATATAACAGTCGTTTGTCTTTGGTCATTGATTATTTGTTCGTTATTTTCTAATGACAAATTATGATAAAACTTATAAACATCTCCAATCGGTAAAATCAACCCTTCTTGTAATGCTTTCCACAAGGCAGTAGCCGTATCAATTGGAGATTTTTCCGAAACAATAGCCAAAGTTGCTAAATTAAAAGAGTTGCCAATACACGCAGCTAACTGCAAAACCTGTTGAGTGGATGGCGGTAGTTTTTGTAATTGGAGTGCCATAAAAGCAACAACATCATCTGTAACTGCTTGCATCGTTACTTGAGCAATGTCACATTGCCAACAGCCTAACTCAAAATTAAATTTAATCAGCCCATCTTGATATAATGCTTTAATAAATTGTGTGGCAAAAAATGGATTACCTTGAGTTTTTTGATATAACAGTCGAGAAAGATTCCATGCCAAATCTTGCGGACATTTAAGAGTAGCAGCAACTAATTGATTTACTTGTAATTGGCTCAAGGGTGCTAAAGTAATCGTATTAATTATTGCTTGATTTTTTTGAATTTCACTCAAAGTCAACATCAATGGATGTCCTGGGTTGACTTCGTTATCACGGTAAGCGCCAATGATGAAAAGATGACCTGTATCAGCCATTAATAATTGTATTAATTTCAGTGATGCCGAATCTGCCCATTGCAAATCATCTAAAAACATCACTAAGGGATGTTCTGCATTGGTAAAGACTTGGGTAAATTTTTGAAATAATAAATTAAATCGATTTTGGGCTGCCGTTCCTGATAGCTCTATGGCAGGTGGTTGTTCGCCAATAATTCTTTCTAGTTCGGGTATGACTTCAATAATTACTTGTCCATTTTCTCCAACTGCTGATAGTATTTGGTTTCTCCATTGTTCTAACCGGAGATCGCTTTCGGTTAACAATTGCCCCATTAAGTCCCGGAAAGCTTGTACAAAGGTACTGAAAGGAATATTGCGTTGAAATTGGTCAAATTTCCCTTTAATAAAATAGCCCCGTTGTCTAACAATTGGTTTATGAACTTCGTTGACAACTGCTGTTTTACCAATTCCTGAAAACCCTGCAACTAGCATCATTTCTGTTGCACCAAGACTAACTCTCTCAAAGGCTTCGAGTAGGGTTTTTACTTCCGTTTCTCTACCATAGAGTTTATCGGAGATGAGGAAGCGATCGCACAAATCCCTCTGTGCAATTTTAAAGGATTTAATTTCACCAGTTGCCTCTAGCTGTTGTAAACAATTCTCTAA
This sequence comes from Desmonostoc vinosum, assembly GCF_059505385.1. Classification (NCBI taxonomy): domain Bacteria; kingdom Bacillati; phylum Cyanobacteriota; class Cyanophyceae; order Nostocales; family Nostocaceae; genus Desmonostoc; species Desmonostoc vinosum. The sequence goes on along the minus strand of NZ_JCACKM010000145.1, from coordinate 7,128 downwards.
GTCAAATTTCAGTCCTAAAGTACTCTGATATCTATCTTCAGCATTTTTCGCCATTAATTTGCTGACAATTTCTGAGATAACCAAGGGAATTTTGTGATTAACTTCGTGTACTAATGGTACTATTTTGGCAATATGAGAATGTACCAAATCCAGTGGGTCATTTGATGTAAAAGGTAACTCTCCTGTAAGTAATTCGTAGAAAGTTACGCCCAAAGAATAAAAATCTGTGCGATAGTCAATTCCTCGATTCATTCTCCCTGTTTGTTCTGGGGAAATATAAGCTAGCGTTCCTTCTATGACATTAGGATTGACAAGAGTTTGAGTTTCCCGTGGTAGTAAAGATGCAATACTAAAGTCAATTAATTTAACCTGTTTGGTTTCAGGGTTAATTAAAATATTGCTGGGTTTAATATCTTTATGAATAATCCGCTCTCGATATAATATATTTAAGGTGTCGCAGAGGGCGATCGCTATTTGTAAAAACTCCTGTAGAGATGCAACATATCGCGGCTGTGATGATATGAAATATTCTTTTAAGGAAATTCCTCCAAAATCCTCCATCACCAAGCTATAGCCATTTTGGTATGGTTCTAAGCTATAAATTTGGATGATTTGAGGTGAGTGAAGGTTTTTAGCTATGGTGTACTGATTGCGAAATTGCACTAGTTCACTAAAGCTGGGATAAGGATTTTTCAGGAGTTTAATCACTACTTTTAATGAGTCAATCTCTCGATATCCTCGATAAACCAAGGTTCTAGAACCATTGTAGAGTTCTTCAGTAAGACGATATCCGGGAATACTAAACATAGTGCTAAACCTAAAATACCAGATTTAGTATTCCCATACGCCTAAAATATTTCACTAACAAAGCAAAAAAAGCTACATGATCGCTGTGCATTCGCTGATTTGAAGGAACTAATAAAACGCTGATGTTCTCCAGTCGGCAAATGAGCTGGAATGGTGTCTTGGTTGAACACACTGTCAGAGCCCTGATTCAGCTTTTGAGGTGGAACTCACTGCCCTTGAAGCGATCAATGAGCCAATCATACTTGTCAAACAAAAAAGCCTGGCTAAAATCGCTGATGAAGCACTTAAAAGCGATCGCCCCCTGAAAGCTACAGTTGTCAATCTGACTCAGGAATAAACTTGAGAGCAATCCCATTCATGCAGTAGCGTTGACCAGTAGGGGCAGGGCCGTCGCCAAATACATGACCTGAATCACAGCAAGAATTCTAGCGGACAATGGCTACTTATTTTGATTTGCGAAGGTCAAGGTTGAGCCGAATACTGTAATGATAAGGATGTTCACTTGAAACCTCCTTGTTATCAGCAGTTAAACTCAGACGTACACCTGCCTTGATGGTGAGCCAAGTATCTTGGAGATAAGTATCGAAGACATTAACCGTGTGTTCGCCAGAGCGATCGCTCAGTTTGGCGATCGGCAGATTTGGGGTAACATCAGCTAGAAAAGGTTCAATCGCACCCAAAGGACGAGGAACTGGGTGTCCTCCTTCTTGCAGAGCTTTGGCTTTGGTGAGCGGTTGACTAATGGAGATGGAATGAAAAACTCCCAATTCTCCTAATGCCTGAACCTGCCAAGGAACTACTTGAAATGCCAGATAGTAGAATGCCGTTTTTGGCTTGTCTAAGTGTGTGGTCATTCCACCGTTTGTATAGTATTCCTGCATCTCCTGTGAAACCAAACTTTTATAAAGATGGATATAAGGAGTTAAGTCTTGACTGAACCACCCACCTAAAAGCCGACCTAATTCATCAGAAATGCGTTTGACCAAAGTTGGATTAGTTACCTTTTCGGCGTTAATCCTAGAAACAGTAACAGATGTACCTCGTAAGAGGTTGTCTATTGATGGCAGGTTGATGGCAGCAGTTGTTTGTTCTTCTAAAAAGGAGTAAGCACCAATAACACTTTCTGCCTCTATTCGCTCTGTTGACGAGAGCGGTTGTAATGATGGACGCGAGGGTTTATTCGCTTGCACAGTATAAACTCCTATGGCAAGAATGATCAACAAACTAATGAGTGTTAAACGCATTAATTTATTCATTTGTCAACTTCAATATTTAATGAAGATGTATTAGTTAAGGTAGGCCCAGGTGCTGGCGGTGTTTGTACTTGGATGTTAGGAGTAAATATCCCCTTGGTAGTAGCTGTACCACTAATAAGACCTGTTAAGGAATTAAGGCTAAGACCGGGGGGTAGGGAACCTCCACTTAAACTCCACTGTACGGGTACATTCACAGGAGACGTACTTCCTGCTGGTACTACAAAAATATCGGTGGCAAAGACACTCTTGGTGATTTGAGGGCCGTAATCTCGCGTAGTTACTTGCACTGTATGGTCTTTGCGCGGAATAGTCTGACTGTAGGCTTTGCCTTTTTTAGCTTTGGGAAGCGTAGTGGAACCGAGTTCTACAAGATGCACAACTTTGCCATCGTGTGCAGCCTGAGCATCAATATCTGTACGGTCTAATGCTGCGTCATGTAATGTACCTTCAATCCGAGATATAACGTGATAGTTAAATGCCCAACCATTAGGTGAAATTGGAGCAAGTGGTTTGTTATAAGCTGGATTTGGACTTCTGGTATTAACGAGGTTAATAGCACCATAGGGCCCACCCAAAACAACCCAAACATTCTTACCTACTGATTCAAAGCCTCCCCAAAACATCACAGCGTTAGCATTAAATCCCACAGAACGGGCAAGTAGAGTCAATAAGTTACCAAAATCAGTACAAATCGCTACACCATCTTTATAGACTGTTAGCGGATCGGGATTAATTGGATCGGCTGGATCATATTTGACGTCACCACGGAGTCCGGAGCGGATTGCAGCCGGGATATCAGTTGCTCCCGACGCGTAACCTGTGGCTTTATCAACTGCAAAATTATATAGAGGAGTTGCTAAAGGAGCGGCATGAAGCCAGTAAAGTAGGTGGCTTCCTGTTGTAGTCATTGGTGTCCAGGTAGTACCATCTATTGAACCTTCCCATTCCAGGTTGTAGTTGCTCTTGCGGACTTCGGTAGAGCCAGTTAGCCCGGATAACGTCAAACCTGTAATGTCAATAGCATTACCACTAGGAGTGATACCAATCTTTGTACCAAGAACAGTTCCTTTTTCTTTGACACGCACAGAAACAGAGGGAGGAACACTTGCATCAGCTCCTCCATCACTTCCAGCATCACCTCCGGCATCAAGTCCAGGCAAAGTGCTTCCCACATTGACAAACCGAGCGTTAACAACTGGGTTCGTACCCTTGGTATAAGCAGCGGCATGATCAACGGCACCTGGTTTCCAAATTGGATTAATCTTGGGATCTCCGCTATGAGTAGTTAGGGGGTGACTAGATGTAAATTCAACCTTTTCAGCGTTAACAGAAGGCTTACTACTACCCCCACCACATCGCCTTAAAGTTGGCGAACTATCTCTTTGTTGAATATTTACGGGTTTGTGTTGCTCAAGAATTTGTTGTTGGGAAGCAGTGATTTTTTCTGAGGAGTTTTTCTGCTGAAACTGGAGAATCTCTTGCCGATAAAGTGAGGAGTCGTGATGGGAAGTTTTTTCTAAAGATTGTAAATGATTCAATACTTGGCTAGTTGGTGTTTGACCTGCCAAAACTGGTATTGCTTGGGAGCTAATTGTGTGGTTAGGTTTTTTGTTAACGTGCGGTGGTTGAACTTCACTTGTTTGCTGCACCACATGGGTTAATTCATGGGCTGTCAATTCATCTTTAGCTGGTGCCTTGCCTGCTCCAAAGTAAATATCTTTTTCGTGTGTAAATGCTTGCGCTCTGAGATCTTGGTTCATCTGCGCTGCGTTGTTGCCTGTATGCACTCGCACTTGGCTGAAGTCAGTACCAAAGCGGGGTTCCATGAAGTCTCGCACTTCAGCTGATAACGGGCTTCCCTCACCTTTACTAGTGTTGAGCTGACTTTCTATACTATCTTCTGCCTGTAAGTCACTATCGGTAGCCGTTTGTATGGATGGCTGAGTTTGTGCTTCCTCTTCCTCTTGACAGGTTGCACATTCGCGCTGCAAGGAATTTTGTACAGGGTGTGGGGTAGGAGCGTTCAGTTTTCGGGGCACGACCATCCGCATTACTTGATTTGCTACTCGATCCGCCTCTTGCTCATACTTGTCCCCTGGTTCTCCTACCGTCAGTTTTGGTTGGGGACGATGCAGTGCTATGCGACTGATGTCATGTCCAAAAGAGCGTTTTTCAACAATTTCAGATAACAAGGATTCTTCATTGCCAGTCTGCGCTTCTTCTTGATTGGTTGATTCCTCTGTGGCTGTTTCGATCGCATTGTTTGTTGATAAACCGAAGCCACGTGTAGGGTTGGCTAGCGTTGGGGTATGTGGTGAGACAAGCGATGGATTGGAAAAATTTGATGTACCTGTTTTGTTGCGTCCAAAGGTGTGACTATTGCTCATCTCACCCTTCCTTGATTGATGGGTAAAGCTATGATTTTTTTATTAGTAAATTAAATCTTACAATTTCTGGAGATGCGATCGCTATCGACTTTGGTCTATATCATCAGACCCAATCGCCAATTTCTATTTCAGTATTTACCTGGTTTTTGGACGAGTAGGAGTAACTTTAATTGCCAGCGATCGCTTTTGGTTAGTTGAGCGGTAAAAATATATGCAGGTGTTTCTTGGCTGCTATTTACGGGGCAATGTTCAAGAACTATTTTGTCAATGGCTGCGACCAACCCAGTGCCCAATTATGGAGATTGGATTCCCACTTTCCTCGTGGCTCATGAGCCATAAAAATCCAAGATTCAGTGTCAAATCTGACATTAGCTAAACTTTCAACCCCCAATTCCTTGAGCCGTTTCGCCAAGGGGCCACCGAGCTGTAGACCCTTGACACCTGGTACAATCTGTGTCTTGATCCAAGCTGCCCACATATATAACTCTATCTTAGCCGCTAGTGTCGGGGCACCTTCTAACTTACCGATATCACCCAACGCTACAGTGTCAAGATCCTTAAGAAGAGTGCTATACGAGGCCTCCTGTGTCTCCTTGCTCCATTTTTCCCATTGCTCTGGGGTCATAGCATCATACTGTGTTGCCCGATTACTGAAGGCTGCCTCAAGCTTCTGATTGTGTGTTTCGATTGCTTCCATGTTGGATGTCAGGAACGAGAGCGGGTCGCCTCCTCCTGTTCCTCCTCCCGTGCCTGCTGGAAATCCTGGTGGTTGAGGGGCATTTGTAGCCCGATCTCCGGCGGCACTCGTCGTCGCTATATTTCCACTCCCTGATGCTGCGGCGTTCAGGGGATTTTCTAGTTTCTCCACAGCTTTAGCGATGTTAACTTCGGCGATTGTCTGACTAATTTTGCCAAGTCGTTGTTGGAGTTTGCCAAGACCACTAGTGAGGAAAGGTTCGAGAACTGCTGCTCCTGCAACTACCACTAGAGTTGCAGCTATTTGGTCGATCACAGCATCTCGAGCTGCTTGTTTGCCGTGAGCGCCTTGGTATCCGCTCAGAGCGCTTTGAAACGCTCCTGTGAGTCGATACACAATTTGTTTGTAATTTGAGGTTTTTTCACCGAATAAGGCTCGATACTTGAGGTCAAGTTGAGTTGCAGCTGTTTTCTTCTCTAATAACTTGGTTCGTGTTTCAAGATCCTTGAGTTGGTCTGATGTTTTGTCACGCTGCACGAGGTTAGTCGCTGCCCTTTGAATGGGTTTTTGATGTTCTCCTACCGTCTGGGGACGACGCAATGCTATGCGACTAATGTCGTGTCCAAAAGACCGTTGCTGAATGGGTTCTGATAACAAGGATTGCTCATCAGCAGACTGCATTTCTTCTTCAAGGTTGGTTGATTCCTCATTTGTTGGCGAACCAAAGCCGCGTGTTGGGTTCGCCAGCGTCGGGATAGTTGATGAGACAAGCGATGGATTGGAAAAAGTTGATGTACTGACTTTGTTGTGCCCAAACGTGCGATCGCTCATCTCACCTTCCTTGATCAGTGGGTAAATCTATGGATTTTACTAGCAAATTTTACACTTTGTGAAAATGCGATCACTATCGACTTTGGTCTATCTTTTCAAGCTGAAGCCTACTCAGCACTTCCCTATGGCCCAGAAAACACAGCTTGTTCCACATCTTCACGGCTAAGAGAATATTTAAATGAGCGTTGGATGTCTTGACCGCTTTCTCCAGCCTGGATGTATCTTACGGTAATTTGTTCAATATCTAGCCAAAGTTCTGCTTGCCAATTAGGTCGCTGTATATGCCAATAATGCCGTTGTGTTTCGTCTTGTTGACAGCCTTGGTCTTGTAACCACTGTTCAATTTGTGGCAGGGGATGGTTATACAAGGGGGTGTCAGAGGGAAGAGAAGACATAAGCAATTCCAAATCAACTATAAAAATTTTAATTGTTAATTTCTAGAGATGTAATTTAGTTACAGCAGACAGATAGGTAATATGCTGTTGCATGGATGAAGTAGGTTGTGGTAGTTGAGTAGGAAATGTAGCGTCACCACGAGTTATACCAATAGCGATCGCTAGTATTAAACAACCTAAAAATGTCAACCCGAGGATAAATAAAGCAAAAATTTCGCCAGAGGAGAGGGGGCGATCGCTCGCATCAAGGTAAGCTGATTTTGACCAATCATAGGGGTTTGAGACGGGACGATTCAAGTCTGAGGGTGCTTGAATTACTCCAAAGCGGGAATAGCCAATTTTTAAATCGTAAGTCAAGCGCCGTTCGGGGTGGCTGAGGGTGGCGTAGGCTTCGTTGATTTGCTGAAATTTGGCTGTGGCAATAGTAGCAGGCAAATCTGTTGTATCAGGATGATAGCGTTTGCTCAGTTCTCGATAAGCACGCCGAATGTCAATTACCGATGCTGAGGGGTGCAATCCTAGCAAGGAGTAATATGTGGTACTGCTTTGTGGCTTTGCTCCGTTGTCAGTCACGGCTGTATGAGTCACCTTGCTCAAATATGTTTTTTATATTCTAAATCCATCGTGAATGAGGAAAGACGCTAGTGAAGAGTGCTGAGTTGAAAGTGCTGAGTGCTGAGTATGGTAAACACAATGGCTATCAGGACTTACGCAAGTGTCACAAGCAATGGCGCGGTGTAACCGCGCCGCGCACC
>NZ_JCACKM010000144.1:0-17579 GCF_059505385.1 Desmonostoc vinosum | reverse complement strand
CAAAAATATGAAGCTAAAAACTCAAATTATTTTTCAATTAAGCAAAGTCGCCCTTCAAGGGCGAGGCTTTAAACCCATGTTTTTGGTAATCCAAAACTAAATCTTCAATTTGTGGCCAAACACGGGCTAGAAACGAGTGGAATTCACTTTTTCGCATATTTCCAAAGCGTAGATGCACTACTTTTGATGGAGACAAATCAAGCATCAATCGATCTGAAAAATCTGTATCTTTGGTAACAATTACCAAACCTTTCTCTTTTGCATACTGCCATATCTGGGTATCACTCGGACTATCACCTAATATTGAAACATGGATGATGGGAAAAGATGGGGTAAATTGGATTTTAGAAGGTAGATTTTCATCAAATAAAAATCCATTCATGCAATTTTTCTAACTTCGTAGTGATTTGCCATCAACTTTGCCGCGAATTGCATACAAGCATAAATATCTTCTCGTTCCAGAGAGGGATACTCTTCAAGGATTTCTTCGATGGAATCACCTGCACCTAAAAATTCCATAACCGTTTGCACAGTAATTCGAGTGTTAGCAATAACAGGTCGTCCATTACAAATCTCTGGATGAATATTTATTCGATTTTGCATCAGGATTCTTTCTCCTTCTTGAAAATCCAAAAAAAATTAGACAGTTAATACAATATTAGTAATGACTAAGTAAAACAGTTAATTCCCACCATTTTAGCGAAATCAAAAAAGAATCCAGAAAATCACTATCTTTAGTTACTACTATACGCTCTTGCTGCATAGAAATAGTGTTAATTTCAACATCTGTCGTTGCATTTTGTAAAGGTAAATTTCTAGTGTGAATGGTATCATAGTCAGCCTGTTGCAGCAGCTTCACCAATCGAGTCGGTAACTGAGCAGCGTAATTCGTAATTATTTATTTTTCACTCTCTTATCCCCCGGTTGGTGAGTTTCGGCTACGCGGTAATCGAGCAAAGTCGAGATTCAACTACCGCAGAGTCGAACCACATCCCTTAACTTGTTAACTTTATCAAAGCAGATTGGGCAATTGTCGAAATCATAGTTCATACTAAAAATCAGTAATCCTACGCAAAACTTAAGGAAGGGATGCCAATGACATCTCTCATGCAGCGACTAAGTGCAGAACGAAATCGCCGATTCGTGGGACGTCTGCCGGAACTGGAGTTATTTCAAGATGCGATCGCATCTCCAGAATTACCTTTTCACATTTTGCACGTTTTTGGCCCTGGTGGTGTGGGTAAAACAACCCTCATGCAGCAGTTTTTACGTATCTGTGAACAGTCAAAAATCGCCACTATTTACGTAGAAGCACGCAACATAGAAGCCGTTCCCGAATCTTTTATTAGCACGTTGCGCTCATTGATGGGATTAAATGAAACAGATTCACCTTTGGATGTGTTAGCTGCCAAACAAAAACGCAATGTGATTTTAATTGATACTTACGAAGCGATCAGTCAACTAGACGAATGGTTGCGAGAAGCATTTTTACCTAACATATCAATTAATACCCTAGTTGTGTTTGCTGGGCGAAATCCCCCCTCATATCCTTGGCGTAGCGATCCGGGTTGGCAAGCTTTAATTCACGTTTTACCCCTACAAAACCTCACTTCCCAGGAAAGCCAGACTTATCTAACTAGCAGAAATATTCCTGCAAAACAACATCAGGCAATTTTAGATTTCACCCACGGACATCCTCTAGCATTATCATTGGTTGCTGATGTATTTGCTCAAGCACAGGAATTCTCTTTGCAAGCAGAATCTGCACCCGATGTTGTAAAAACACTGTTAGAAAGATTTGTGCAAGCAGTACCAACACCCTTACACCGCATGGCGCTACAAGCTTGTGCAGTGGTACGGCTGACTACCGAAGCATTACTCAATCAAATATTGGCTGGTGAGGTACAGTTGTTAGATATTTCTCCCACCCCTGAAGCAACAGACAACAATATTTCCTCACCCTCAACTGATTCTCAAGTGGCAACTAGCTCAAATCCCTCCTTATTTAAAGGTAAGAGTGAAAATACACCTGATATTCACAGTGTATTTGAGTGGTTGCGCGGACTCTCGATTATTGAATCAGGACAATTAGGTTTATTTGTCCATGATTTGGCAAGAGAAGTGTTAATTGCGGACTTGCGTTGGCGTAATCCAGAACTTTACGCAGAATTACACCATCGGGCGCGTCAATATTACACTATACGCTTAGGTCAAACCCAAGGACAAGAAAAGCATCGCGTGCTATTTGATTACATGTTCTTGCATCGGGATAACCCAGCAATTCGACTCCGTTTCACTTGGGGTGAGCATAGTAGTTTATTAACCGACTCGCTGCGCGAAACTGACAAAATAGCCTTACTGGCGATGGTGGCACAATACGAAGGACAAGAATCAGCAAAAATTGCCGATCACTGGTTAAACTGCCAACCACAAAATGTAGTCGTATTTCGAGATTCGCATTCCGAACCAGCCGGATTCGCCATGATAGTAGAATTGCATACCGCAACTGATGAAGATTTGACTGTTGATCCCGGTGCAGTTGCTTGTTGGCAATATCTGCAAAACCATGCACCATTACGTCCTCAAGAAGGTGCAACTCTTTTCCGCTTTTGGATGGCACGGGACACCTATCAAGCTGTTTCCCCCACCCAAAGTTTAATTTTTATTAATTTTGTCCAGTATTTTCAGAAAACTTCAGGATTGGCGTATACTTTTTTACCATGCGCCGACGCAGATGCTTGGGCATCAATGTTAACCTACTTCGACATGACACGACTACCAAAAGCGGACTTTACCGTTGAGGAAAGGCAGTATGGGGTTTATGGGCATGATTGGCGAGTAGTATCGCCTGTAGCTTGGCAGCAACTTTTAGCACAAAGAGAAGTAGGAACTACTGGAGAATCCCCAGATAATGCTCCAGTCAGTCAACCTTTGTTAGTTTTGAGTCAGCCAAAATTTATAGAAGCTGTCCAAGATGCGTTGCGTAACTTTACCCGTCCTGATGCATTGCAGAATAATCCCTTAATGCGATCACGAAGCGTGTACGAAGCACTCTCGCGTCAAGTCGAAGAACAAGTTGTAAATACAGATATGATGCGCGATCGCATCACCGCTTTACGAACTTTGGTCAAACAAACCGTAGAATCTTTACAGTCATGCCCCCGTGATGAAAAACTCTACCGTGCCATATATCGAACTTACCTCAACCCTGCTCCCACCCAGGAACAAGCAGCAGAGTTACTCGATTTACCCTTCAGCACCTATCGCCGCCATCTCAAAGCCGGGATCACACGCGTTACAGATATCCTCTGGCAAAGAGAAATTAGCTGATGTTTTTTGTTTGGCATAATTTGCCGCCAGTTTTCGTTAAAATCTCTCAAACAACTTAGCCAACACCACATTAGAAAACAAAAACCCTTCGGGATCGCTCAATCGCACTCTCCCCCCCACAACCTCAACCCAACCCTTTTCAACATACGGCTGCAAACACCAGCGAATTTTCTCCACTTTCGCCTCCCCAAACTCCTCTGCTAAAGTAACTAAACTCAAACCCTCCGCCAAACGCAACCCTAACATTAAAGTTTCTAATAATCTTTCTGCTTCTGGAGTAACTTCACAATCAATCACACTCCCTGTTTGCACCCATTGATAATACTCTTGAGTCTTACGCGGACGAGTGAAGCGCTTCGTGGCAATATAACTCGCTGCACCCATGCCAAAGCCGTAATAGGAACGATTTTCCCAATAAACTCGGTTATGCTGACACTGATGACCAGGTTGGGCATAGTTAGAGATTTCATAATGCTCGTAACCTGCACTAGTCAGATTTTGCTGCCCCATCTGGTACATCTTGACTGTGGTTTCATCGGTAGGCAAAGGCTGAGAACCTGGTTTGTAGTAACGACCAAAGGCTGTTCCAGGCTCAATTGTCAGGTCGTAGATGGAGATATGAGTAGGTGCGATCGCAACTGCTTTATTCAGGGAATCCTGCCACTGATCTAAAGACTGATGCGGCAATCCCGAAATCAAGTCTATGCTAAATTCGGGAATCTCGACTTGGTGGATTAGTTCTATAGCTGCAAAAATATCTTCGACCGAATGCGATCGCCCAGCAAGTTGCAATAATTCTTTTTGAAATGCTTGCACACCCAAACTAACCCGGTTCACCCCAACACTGCGGTAGCCAGCTAGATGTGCTAAATCAAATGTGCCGGGATCAACTTCCATAGAGATTTCTGCTCCAGGTGCAATCCCAAAATGACCTTCTAACACTCCTAAAATACGTTGTAATTGCTCTGTTGACAGCAATGAAGGAGTACCACCACCAAAAAAAATTGTTTTGAGGGGTTGACTAAAGGCTCGTGTGATGGCAACTTCTTGACATAGCACTTCTACATATTGAGATATAGCGTTAGAGGTCTCGCCACGCAAGCGATCGCCCACCACAAAAACCGGAAAATCACAATAAAAGCAACGTCTTCTACAAAAAGGAATATGTATATAAGCAGAACTTGCAATACCAGAATTACTAGCGTTTTGCCTCATTGTGAACAAGAATTAAGTTAGCTTAACTGCAAATTACCAATAATTGAAAGAATTTATTTGTTTACATTTTTTTATCTTTTTCTAACAAAACAATGAAAAATATTAAGGCAAAGGTCTTTAGTTATAATGTTTGCAGATATTGCCTGCCTAAACCCTTAGTGTAAGTCAATATATATTATATCTAACCGAAGAAATCAAAAATCCTTGGCTCTATCGGTTACACAGTCGCAGGAAAAAACAAAGCCATGCTTGATGCCATTATTATTCTCTCATTTATCCTGGCAGCGGCGGGAGTAGGGTTCTATAGCATTGAACTGCTACCCAATGGAACCTTAGATCGGGTGACAAATCTCGAAGCATTACGCTTAGTTGTTGCTGTCTTTGCCGCTATTATCGGTGGTGCAGTCGGACTGAGTTTTCAGGCGACCTATCGCCGCCTAGAAGCCCAAGTCAAAGATATGCCTCTAGAAGTGATTTTGACTCGTGCCATCGGTTTAGTGATTGGGCTACTGCTCGCGAATTTGATGCTGGCCCCACTATTTTTACTACCCATTCCCACGGATTTTAGTTTTATTAAGCCATTAGTAGCCGTTGTTGGCAGTATCATACTTGCCGTTACAGGTATGAACCTAGCAGATACCCACGGACGCGGCTTATTACGGTTTATCAATCCCAACACCGTAGAAACGATGGTAGTGGAAGGGACGTTAAAACCTGCCAATACTAAAGTGCTAGACACTAGTTGTATTATCGATGGGCGCATTGAAGCACTATTAGAGACAGGGTTTCTGGAAGGGCAAATTATTGTTCCACAGTTTGTATTACAGGAACTGCAACAAGTAGCTGATGCTAGCAAAGACCAAAAGCGGGTGCGAGGACGGCGAGGACTAGACATTCTTAACCGCATCAAAGAAGCTTACCCTGATCGCATCCTCATTAACCCTGCTGACTACGAAGATATTTCTACAGTCGATGCCAAGTTAGTACGCTTCGCTCAAGAAATTAGTGGTACTCTGCTTACCAATGACTACAACTTATCTAAAGTTGCCAGCGTCCAAAAAGTACCCGTTCTCAATGTCAATGATTTAGTAAATGCTGTTCGTCCCACCTATTTGCCTGGTGATAACCTAGATTTGAAAATTCTCAAAGAAGGCAAAGAACCCAGTCAGGGAATTGGCTACTTGGACGATGGCACAATGGTTGTTGTTGAAGAAGGTAGCGCTTATGTAGGTGGTGAAGTGCGAGTAGTAGTTACCAGTGCTTTGCAAACCTCAGCAGGAAGAATGATTTTTGCTAAACCCCAAGCTTCTGCATTGGCGTGAACCAAATGGCGGGTAGAATTAGAGTTAAATTATGCGATCGGTGCAGGTTGACTGCACCGATTTTGTATAGGGTAAAGCGCGAAGACAAAGGCAAGTGGATTTTTGTTTGTCTTGGGTGTTGGCCTACTATCAGTGAAAACAACCCGTTTTATATTTATGGTGGGACTTGGAAAGCTCAAAAAAGCAGATAATCAATCAAGTTGTAGATTCACTGCTATGTAAAATTTAGACAAATCTAGACATTTACTTCTTACTTCAATGGGAGCATGGGAGCGGTTATCCCTCAGTAAGCTTTCACGCTTTAGCCAAACGTGATAAATTAATTGCTCTACAGGTATGCCAACTTTATATTTTTATTACTGAATAGCAGCTATTTTTAAAAATTACTCATAAAGAAGCATATTAAAAAATTAAAAACGCCTATTAAGTAGCAAGGCAACTCCATAGGTATGCTAACTTTATATTTTTGTTACTGAATAGCATCTATTTTTAAAAATTACTCATAAAGAAACATATTAAAAAATTAAATTAGTCAGCAATCTTGCTGATTTTTAATTGAATATCTACTATTAAGCGAATTAACGGATTTAGTAACTTAGACACAATGATTACGATTGAACTTGTCATCAATTATCGTCTTTTTAGGCAATCGAACTATGAATTTAGACAATTTTGAATCACAATATCGTGAGACCATATCTGAAACACTAAATGAACTGCAAGCAGCAGTTTTACTATTAGAGCAGTTACAACGTAAAATTTCTAATATTGGTAGTACTGTGCAACTCCTTAGTGAAAACGTTGAAGAGTTTATTACCCAGCAACAAGAGAAATAACCAACTCCCAGAGAATTTCTATATAACTTTGATTTAATTCAGTTATGGAAAACAAAGATGTAGGGTGTTGTTTGCAGGAATGGCAAAGCATCAGCAGGGTTTGTGACTCTCCTAGAAAAAAGCGTGAAATTAACCAAGTCTCTAGGTGAATTTTTCTGGTTGCCCAAAATGCGCGATCGCACAGCAAAATTATCAAGAAAATGCTAAAAACCCCTGAGAAACAGCAACTTACCAACCTGCTACTTGCTGTCTAAGTTCATCCAGATCTAAGCGATCGCTAGCAAAAGCTTTTCTTAAAAGCGAGTGAGGAATAAATGCATCGTATTTTTGGATTTCGGGTGCTTCTGAAGAATTTATTAAATCTTCAGCCGTGATTCTTTGTTGACATAAGGAAACAATTTCTGGATAAAGATGTTTAAACTTATCTTTACCTATTTTGATTGTTAAATAATAAGGATTCATCCCACCAATGTTGGTAATCTCTAAAGATTCCCGACAAAAAGAGTTGAGTAGTCTCTCTAAGGTTTGATAGGCGATAGTCCCAAACCAAGGGAAGATACAGCATTTGCCTTTTTCTAACTGCAAAATATTTTGTTGATTTAATCCAGTATTTTGTGCTAGTTTGCGGGCTGTCTGTAAACGCCGTAGAGCATTTTCTTGCAAGTAGCTATATTCTACATCCTCAAGTAAAACTTGTCGCATTCTTTGCAAAACTCTTGTGTGGATAGTGCCACCACCACCACGCCAATAAATAGTAGCTTTACCCTCTACTTGTTTGACAAAAATTGATTTTTTTCTCAAATCAATTTCTAACACTTCCCAAGTTCTACCCGCTAGTGCAAATCGATTACCAACTGGAGGCGGTGTTACTATACTGCCAATTTCTGTTGCATCTTGCTTAACAATATATGCTTGTTGCTCAGCAAATACAGCATAAAACTGAAACTTCCTAACTATTTTTTCACCAGATAAACCTACAATCAATTTACCTTGTTCAGTTTTCTGAATATGGTCAATATCAATTAAATAACGTAGCAATATTCGCAAGTCTTCTTGAGTAATAGCAGTGAATGGTGGCAAACTAAAAATTTGTTTAGCTAGAGTATTTGGTGACATTTCACCTGCTGCTACTAAAATACTCATTGTCTGATGATAAAGCAAACTCAAGGGATATTTGATTTGCTTGATCGGCTCAATCCAACGTTGTTCTAAATAAAGTTGAATAATTGCAATACACTGCAAAAGCTGCCAGGGAATTTGCTCTGGTAAAGAAGCTTCTGATAAAATCTCATTTTCAGCGCATACAAAGCGCATATCAGCGGCTTCACCTCTTCTTCCACTGCGTCCTAACCGCTGTAAAAAACTGGCTACAGATAAGGGCGATTCTAACTGAATTACTCGCTCTAAATAACCAAGATCTATACCTAATTCTAGCGTTAGTGTGGCAGCAGTCACAGATGGATTATTTGGTTCACGCATAGCATTTTCAGCCGCTTGCCGTAAGCTAGCAGATATACTCCCATGATGGACATGATATATATCTGGCTGTGCTTGTTCGGAGGCAATTTTGCGTAAGGATGCAATTATCGATTCAGTTTGTGTCCGGTTGTTGGCGAAAATTAAACATTTGCGAGATTTGCTGAGATTAAAAATATATTGTTCGTGAGTTGTAATCTCTGATTGCTCTAAGTCATTAGCAATAAAAAAATGTTCTACAGCTAGTTTTATTTGACGTTTTCCTGCCTCTACTTGGGGGGTGATTGCTGGTTTGTCAGTTCCAGAACATAACCATGCTTCAGCCATTGAGTAATCGCCAAGAGTTGCTGATAAACCAATGCGTCTGGGTTGTTGTTGCGTTGATTTTGCTAAACGTTGTAGTTGACAAATAATTTGACAACCACGTTCTGAACCCATAAACGCATGAATTTCATCGATGATTACAAATCGTAAAGCGCCAAATAGCCGAGTTAAATCATGATTTTTATTAATTAACAAACTTTCCAGAGATTCTGGTGTAATTTGCAAAATGCCTTGAGGACGATTTAAAAGCTGATTTTTATGACTTTGAGAAACATCACCATGCCAGTGATAAACTGGTATTTCTGCTTCTTTTAATAGGTGATTTAGGCGTTCAAATTGGTCGTTAATTAGGGCTTTGATGGGGCTAATATACAATGCACCTATTGTAGTGGCAGGGTTATTATGTAATAGAGTTAAAACTGGCAAAAATGCTGCTTCCGTTTTCCCCGCAGCAGTTGCAGCAGCGATTAGTAAATGAGCATCGGTGTTGAATATAACTTGACAAGCAGCAATTTGAACTGGTCGTAATTCAGTCCATTGGTGATGATAAATATATTCTTGAATAAAGGGTGCAAGTTGTTTGAATGCATCGCTCATATAGCAGTTTGCTTTGATTAGTTTTATAGAGTTTGTTTTAAGGGGATAATAATTTCAAACTCAGTGCCACCTATTGAGTGCGAGATACATCGTAATGAGCCACGATGCTTTTGAGTGATAATTTGATAACTAATTGCTAATCCCATGCCTGTCCCTACACCAATGGGTTTGGTTGTAAAGAAAGGGTCAAATATTTTTTGCTCTAAGTCTTTTGGGATTCCTGGGCCATTATCAGCAATAGAAATTTTGATGCGATCGCTGGCAATAATCTCTGTACAAATTGTGATTGTTGGAGTAAATTCTCGATATTTTTTAGCTTCTTCTAAAGCATAAATACTATTATTTATAATATTCATAAAAACTTGATTGATTTGTCCTGCGTAGCATTCTATTTGAGGCAGATTCCCATATTTTTTGATAACTTGAATGCAAGGATTACTCGAATTGCTCTTAAGCCGATGTTCTAGAATCATCAGTGTACTATCAATACCTTCATGAACATCAATATATTTCATTTCAGATTCATCTAAGCGAGAGAAAATTCGTAAAGAAACTACAATCTCTCGAATTCGTTCTGCCCCTATTTTCATTGAGTTGATTAATTTTGGCAAATCTTCGATGATGTAATCTAGTTCAATAGCAATGATTTCGGATTTTACTTCCGGCTCAGGTGTGGGGTAATATTTTTGGTAGTATTGTAAAACTCTCAAGAGATTTTCAATATATTGTTTTACATGGATGAGATTGCCATAAATAAAATTAACGGGATTATTGATTTCATGTGCAACACCAGCAACTAATTGACCTAAGCTGGACATTTTTTCACTCTGAATCAGCTGTACTTGAGTGTGCTGTAATTCTGTTAGTGTTTGCTGGAGTTGAGTTTCTGCTTGTTTGCGATCGCTAATTTCTTGCAGTAATTGAATTTGCGTATTTCTCAGCGCTAAGTGAGCATTGACTCTGGCTAAAACTTCTTCAACTTGAATTGGTTTGGTAATATAATCTACGGCTCCTAATTGCAAGCCTTTAACTTTATGTTCAACTTCAGAAAGAGCTGTCATAAATACTACAGGAATATCTTTGGTGGTTTCGTTTGCTTTTACACAACGGCAGGTTTCAAAACCATCAATTCCAGGCATCATCACATCTAATAAAATTAAATCAGGCTGGATAAATGATAGTTTTTCCAATGCCATTTCACCACTTTTAACTACCGAAACTTTAAACCCAGCTTCATGTAGTATATCGAATAAAATGCGGATATTGTTGGGTGTATCATCAACAATTAAAATGGAGTTTTTGGGTATTGTTTGCATATTTTAATTACCTTGAATATGTTCTTCTAATAAACAAGCGATCGCTTCCATTTCAAATTCATCAGCTAGCACTAATATCTGTTCAGCAAAGGGAATATATTTAGGATCTAATCCTTGTATGCGGTGAATTTCTGTTTGGATATCTCCAATATCACAACGTTGGGCAGCTTCATATAGGGTTGATAGTTCAGATGCAGGAGGGATAACGATTTCAGATCCTGAAATATCCTGGTTATTAGTAGTTAAAACATCGACATCGGAAACAATAACAGACGTTTGTGCCCATTCTTCTGTCTGTGCTAGCTCTACCTCAAAGTAGAAGATAGTACCCATTCCTGGCTGACTTTGTACCTTGATTTTGCTATCCATCAGAGAAACAACTTTTTGGCTAATGGCTAATCCCAATCCTGTACCTTCGGCTTGCTTTTCACTACTGCCAACCTGTTCAAAAGGTTGGAAGATTTTTTGCACCTGTTGAGGAGTCATACCTACTCCTGTATCTTCAATATGAAAGCGAACTTTTGGTAGTTTTTCTTGACGTTTTTCTATAACCTCAACTCTAAAAATCACTCCGCCTTCGTCGGTGAATTTGATAGCATTACCCAAGAGATTGATTAAAACCTGCCGCAAACGTTTTTCGTCAGCGTGGATATTCATGGGGAGTCGCTTGCTTGGTTGATATGTAAAATCAATTCCTTTTTGTTCAGCCCGGATACGGCAAATTTCTACAACGCCTTGCAGAAAAGCTAAAAATGGAAAATTATGTGGGTAAAGTTCCATCTTTCGGGCTTCAATTTTTGAAAGATCAAGGATGTCATTAATCAAGGTTAAGAGATGGTCAGCACACTCATAAATAATGTTAATACCCTTATGTTCTTTCTCTGTTAGGGTTTGAGAACGTTGCAGAATTTGAGTATAGCCAAGAATACCATTGAGGGGTGTACGTAACTCATGGCTCATGTTTGCTAGAAATTCACTCTTAGCTTGGTTGGCTGCGTCAGCAGCAAGCTTAGCTTCTTTAAGTTGCACTGTGCGTTCTTCTACTCGTTGTTCTAATTTATTTTTTGCCTTTCTCAGTCGGGCTTGTGCTTTTTTGTTTTCGTTGAGGATTGCAGATAAAACAAAGGTGGTGACGGCAATTACACAAATAAACGATTGTAATAGCAGAAGCGACTCTGTGATTGAGCCTCTTGCAAAAGACCCGAAACCGCTAGCTGTGCCAAACACTGCTATGCCGGAGATCGTAATCACAAGCAGGGTTGATGTCCGTTGTCCAAACCGAAAAGCTGACCAAATCAGTAAGGGAATCATCATATACTCAACAGGATACTCCCCCCAGAAAGCTATCCGCGCAATTATTACTAACGAAAATAATAGAAGTGTAAACTCGATAGCTTTGTGTTTATTAAGTTGTAGTTGCTGTTTTTCTTGAAACCACACCACCAACATTGGTGTAACAATCAGGGTGCCTGCAAGAATTGCTGTAAACCAAGTCCGCCAAACCTGTCCATATTCTGCCCAAGGAGCGTTACCACTGATACAGAGTACAGTAATCGCAAAAGTAGTACTAATAACGGGATAAGGTACTATTGATACTATAAATTTGAAAACATTTTGTGCATTATCTAGCAAATTGCGATCGCGAATCAACCCATTAATTAAGAAAGCCATCATTAAAGGGTCACTTACATCACTGAGAGAAATCAGCGTACTAATCAGAAAATTATTGTAAAAAATTGTACAGTTAACTATCAGCTCACTCAGGAAAATAGCTGGCCAAACACGGTATCCTATTAAAAGGGTAGCAGCCAAATAAACCCCTGGCGAAGGCCAAACTGACGCTGTACCATCTTTAAAAGCGATCGCTACTGATAACTTGGCAAGACAGAAGTGAATGACTGGAAGCACCAGTATTGTTATGATTATTGTGCGATCGGCAATAAGTTTAGATGTCCATTTATTGGAACTTTTTTGCATCACTCTTCTTCAGTTAGGTCTCCTGATTAACTGCTGAGCCTTAGCAGATGCAATACTGAATTTAGCAATAACCCAATTTGGCAAGTTCTTCCCTAATTGTCACCTTAAAAGAAGACTACCCTTGAAGGCATCACTACAATGATTCAGCAACACCCATATAAAATGTTGCCCGAAAAAACAAATAATATAACGATTTATACTAGTTTGTAACTAATACACACAGATTGATTCAATCTGAAACAATACATCACCCTTTAGGTACCAGAAGTTCGGTGATTTTACGCTGTTTAAGGTTGCGCTGTTTCAAAAGGCGCAGTACCTGAATCCCTATCTTGCCCCGCGTAAGTTTCTGCACCATTGCTCATTTAGCCCCAATATCATCAATTTTGTTCTATGGTTAGGGGCGGTTTTACCAAAAAACGTACATAACAAGGGCATACAAATATCTTCCTCCACTCCCCATCATGAGAACTAGGATCACAAACTAAATTGTGCTGCATCATCCTCATCTATATCTGCATCTTTACCCACAACAGTAAGCCGGAATTTAGAACCATGAATTAGTTCCGTAAATACAATTTTGGGGTTTTGGTAAAGAATATTTAACACACTCATAAAATCCCGGACAATTTCTCCTGGAGTGAGTAATGCTTCTGCACCTAAGCGATTGACAATTTCTTTGACAAACTCTTGTAAATTGCTATTTGTCAAAGTTTTTTCATAGCCAAAATTGACAGCATGAATTTCAGTTAAACGTTGCAAAAGTGTGATTATCTCTTCTTCAGTCAATGGGTTAAGCCGAATTACTGGCCCCAAATACTCTTGAACACCAGCTTGTGCAACAAATCGGCTTTCTTTTGTACGTCTTCGCCATGCTTGATCTGCAAATAGTCCCCGATTTGGGTCTTCTAAAAATTTCGTTGTACCACCAACAACAATACCAAGATGCTCTGCTTTGCACTGCATGGTATCGTTAAACATAGCGAGGAGTCTGTTATAGTTTTTCTCGCGTGTGACTGTAGTAGATATCTGGTACAAATTTACAGCTTCATCAACTAATATTAAAAGCCCTTTATAGCCAATTTCCGCGACAAATTTAGCTAATAATTTAATATAATCATACCAACTTTCATCATCAATAATAACACGCACTCCCAAGGCTGCTTTGGCTTCAATTTTAGTTGTAAATTCTCCTCGCAACCAGCGCATGGCAGCATTTTTCAATTCATCATTATCTAAGCGATAACCACGCCAATAAGCAATGATAATACTGCCAAAATCAAATCCATGTACTAAGTCTTCAATATATTGAACTACTTCTCTAATTTTCGATTCTACTTTGTCATCAAAACCATTATCATTGGGATACATCCCAGTTTCTGTAACTACTTCTTGCTGGATTTTATTAATCCATCCTTCTAAAACTGCAACTAAAGCACCACCATCAGGACGAGTTTTTGTAGCTAAGCGACTCATCAATTCCCGATAAGTTGCTAAACCTTCATTATTGCTTCCTGCTAATCGGCGTTCAGAAGATAAATCAGCATCAGCTACTACAAAACCCTGTTCCATAGCACGGCTACGAATGAGTTGTAGCAAAAAACTTTTTCCAGAACCATAGTTACCAATTATAAAGCGAAATGCTGCTACACCTTCCCCAATGTCTTCTAGATTTTGCAACAGGCTTTTTAGTTCTTTTTCTCGACCTACTGCTATATGTTCAACTCCTACTCTGGGTACTACCCCTGCACTCAGCGAATTAATTAAAGCAGTAGATATTTTTTTCGAGATTTTGAACTTTGCCATGTATTATCTCTCACTTTATTTTTTACGCAGAAGCGTGTAGCCAATAGATAATTTATTTACTTACCTTACTATAGAAATTTTATTTGATTTTTGAAAAAAATCAGTACATTCTAAAAAAGACTTATTCTCTACTCCCTACTCCCCACTCCCTACCTAATTAAAGCTGTTAATTTCATAAAGTGCGTCTAGTTACCAGGTCTTCATACATAGCAATCATTTTTTTGACGTTCATCATATACTCTTGATACACTTCTGGAGTTTCTGTGTTTGGCTCGATGATTAATTCGCCAATTGTATCATTAGCACGTCCATTAATTGAATCGATTAATAGATGTGGCATGGTGATATTTGTTTCGGCAATTTTTTTGATGGTCGTGTTAGGGTTATCCTGTTCAACTATAGCTTTTAATACTTGAATTTCCTGTTGTGGAAGCTTTTTGAGTAAGTCAATCCATTCTTGAGGTAAGTTTTCTGATGCAATGACTTGACCACCTATCGATTCTAAAGGTTCAAGTAGTTCTGAAAAAGGAAATAAATCAATTTCATCTTCTTGTGTATTATCTAGTATTGGTTCTGGATTAAGTATTTCTATTTGTTGAAGTAATTCCCAAACTTGATTTTGGAGTAAATCTCGTTCTTCTTGGAGTAAGGAAACTTGTCCTTGTAAATTCTTTAATTCGGTTTGTTGTGTTGCTAGTTGAGTTTGTAAAGAATTCAAGCTAGCTTCTAGGTCTTCTCGCTTGCTTGTTGTGGATACAAGTAATTGATTTTTGTTGTTTGCTTCAACTTCTAAGTCTTGAATTTTAATTCGCAATTCGTATAATTTTTCTTCTAATTGTGGTTTTAATCTACCTAGCAAGGTTAAATTGCTTTCAAGTTCTTGTTTTTCTTGCTGAAGTTCACATAGTTGAGTTTGTAATTGAGCGAGTTCAGCACGAGATACATTACAATTCAGTTCTAAACGGCGTTTTTCTGCTGTTAGGCTAGAAAGTGAATCGTTAAGTTCTGTTTGATTATTGTTTAGAGTATGCAGTTCGGTTGTTAGATTAATAAGTTCTGCTTCTAATTGCTTTCTTTGTCCGGCGAAAGAGCTTAATTCTCGGTGCAAACTATCTCTTTGATTACGAGATTCTGCCACTTGATTTTGCAGTTGCTTGGATTCTTTATATAATAAACTGTGTTGTTCTTCAACTTGGTTAACTTCTCTGACAACGCGAGATTTTAATCCCTCCATCTCTTTAATATGCTTGTGAAGCGAATTTAAGACAAGCATCTCATGATTTCGGCGTCGTCTATCTACAAATAATGCTGCTGCATAGGTGGCAAGTACAGTAATAGTACCTGTGACTAATGCCTGTTTAAAGTCCCAGTTAGGAACGAGACTCAGACCAAAACTTACACTAAAGGTAATTATGCCTAGAATAAATCGATTACTCACTATTGCTGATTGCATATTGCTTGTTGTTAATAATTAGTGAATTAATTTTTTGGTTCCGTGTCAGATATGTTGTTATTATTACCAAGTATTGCTAAATCTGCTTTTAGAAAGTCCACAAATTGTCTTGCTGTACGTCCAGAACGCCCATTGTGACGAGTTGCCCACTGTAATGCTTGATATTCTAAATCTTCTTGGTTAATAGTAATGCTGGCTTGTGCTGCTAAATGCCGAACAATTTTTAAGTAAGTCTTTTGATCAGCTGGCTCAAAGGTTAATGTTAGACCAAAGCGATCGCTAAACGAAAGTTTTTCCTGCATCGTATCCCAGGCATGGATTTCTTCATTATCTTTAGGTGCAGGTCTATCTGCAAAAAATTCCCGAACTAAGTGGCGACGATTGGAAGTAGCATAGATAACTACATTTTGTGATCTAGCGGTCAAACTACCTTCTAAAACGACTTTCAGCGATTTAAAGGCATCGTCATCTTCTTCAAAGGAAAGGTCATCGACAAAAATAATAAATTTTTGTGACAAACTCCGCAATTGTTCTACAATTTCTGGTAAGTCTTTTAAATCCGATTTAGCTACTTCTAATAATCGCAGCTGGCGATCGCTATATTCATTCAACAAAGCTTTGACTAAAGAAGATTTTCCAGAACCACGACTACCGTAAAGTAGTACATGTAATGCTACCTGTTTTGATAACAAAAACTCTGTATTCTTGAGCAAAGTATCGCGCTGAGACTCGTAACCAACAAGTGTACTCAGCTTCACTCGATCAGGCTCAGGAATACCAACAAACTGTCTATTTTGCCAGCGTAAAGCACGATACTCTGCAAATATACCTGAGCCAAATTGCCGATAGTAAGCTGCTAAATCTTTAACAGCATCACCCCAATTTTCTAATTGTTGCAAAGACGTAATAAATTCTGTTTTGCCTCTTACTCCTTCTGACTCTTGATACCATACCACGGGTGAAATCGGCAGATGGGCTACAGCTTGTACCCACTCGCTCAAGGCAGCAGTGCTACATTCATAGAGACTCTGCAATATTTGTAAATCATGCTGAACTGCTGTGACTAAGGCTGGGGGTAAATCCTCAAAATCTTGCTGCTGAGCAAGCTTTGTAAAGGGATTCTCACAAAGCAGAACTTGAGTAATTAAATATTCTTCCCAGTTTTGATTTTTAGTAGCCAAAGCACAGAAGTAAGTGCCGTAGGCTTGCAGGCAACTTTGAGCATCGGCATCAGTGTAACGTATAGCTTGCAACAAATCAACAAATGCGCTCCCCACTTCGCTTTTCAGAAGCGATTGGTACAGTAAAAGTGACGCTGCTTGGCGTTGGAGGAATTGAACCTTAGAGTAGGGCGAAGTATTTGCCGTAGGCATCGCTTGATTATCCATTAATCAATTGAGTGAAGAGTTATGGTAAATTGTCTGCCGACTCTAGCAAGAAAATCAATATCTACATAGGTTTTAACAATGAACTTGAGTATAATTGCTGCTCTTATCTACGGTATTTTGGCAATTATTGGTGGCATAATTGGCTACATGCAAGCTAATAGTAAAGTTTCGCTACTCAGTGGTACTATTAGCGGTCTATTGCTCATTTTTGCTTCCTACTTGCAAATGCAAGGACAAACTTGGGCTTTGATTTTGGCTGCTTGCGTGACTGCGGTTTTAGTGGTTGTGTTTGCAGTTCGTTTAGCTAAAACTCGCAAATTCATACCTGCGGGATTGATGATTATTTTGGGAATGTTGGCATTGGTGGTAACAATCAATCAAATCTTTACCCTTAAGTAAGGTTAATCTCTCGGCAAAAACTATACTTGCTGTTTTTTGATCTGGTATAAATTTTTTTATTTTGATTAACTATCATAGTACAAGTGTATTAAATAATTCGTAATTCGTAATGACGCGACGCTCCTGTGTCGCTCTAAGCG
>NZ_JCACKM010000143.1:0-17598 GCF_059505385.1 Desmonostoc vinosum | reverse complement strand
TGTGCTTGAGACGCTTCTTGCTGTGCTTGAGACGCTTCTTGCTGTGCTTGAGACGCTTCTTGCTGTGCTTGAATAGCGGCTTCCTCTGGAGTTGGCACTAAATGGCCCTCTATTGTAAAGTAACGCAGTTTACCATTGTCTACGCCTAAATACAGACCTAGCACCTCACTCCAACGCCATCCTTTGGCATTTGGAACAATTTCTTGATACTTATTGCCTACTAATTCAAAACCTAGAAATTCTAAATCTTCTGGAGAAAACCAAAAATATTCTGGTGTATGAAATCGATTTTCATAGAGATTTTTCTTAACCTTCCGATCAATATTAGCTGTACTTTCAGAAAGTAATTCAATAATCAAATCTGGATAACGCCCATCTTCCTCCCAAAGTACCCAAGAACTACGAGGTCGCTTTTCGGTGTCCTTTACCAAGAAAAAATCTGGGCCACGAAAATCCCGATTTCGTAACTGCTGACGGCTAAAATAAATTGTCAAATTCGCACCAATAAAAAAATCATTGCGATCGCGCCATAACCATTCTAAACAAGTTACTAGCAGTAGTAACTGCATATAATGCAACGAAGTTTCCATCTCTGGCTCATCACTTAACAACCGAGTTGCATCGGGCATCTGTTGTTCTAGCTGTTGCGCTGTGACAAACATGGGTCTGTACCTGCTTGGTTGTTGATCTAATTTTAAGCTGTTGAGTCATTAAACTGTGACCGATGAGTCACGGATTCAGCTACACTGAGACTTGGTTTATTGCATTGTAATTTGGCATGGAAATCGGACAGAAGGTTAAGGTTTTTCGTTTGCGCGATCGCGTATCTTCCCCTGTTGTGAAAAGATTAGGACAAGTTGGTACCATCCAAGGTTACAAAATGACTGATGGTAGCGGTGTTGGTGTAGTGGTACGATTTGACGACAACTTTACTACATGGTTTTTTGAAGATGAACTCAAACCAATGCAGTAGGCAGAAGTTGAGAGTATTTGTTGAGTGCTAAGTTGGAGTTGAAAAGCTCAGCGGTGAAAATAGGAATCAAGTAATGGCCCTAATACTGACATTTTTGGGCAAAAGTGGCATCGCTCGTACAAAAATTGCGATCGCTGCCGCCAAATTATTGGCAAGCCAAGGCAAGCGCGTACTTCTAGCAGGACTTGCAGAACCAACATTTCAAATCTTGCTAGATACACCCATTGCTACTGACCCCCAACAAATCGCTCCCAATTTGCAAGTCGTCCAGTTTCAAGCATCTGTACTACTAGAACGCAACTGGGAGGAAGTGAAAAAACTTGAGGCGCAATACCTCCGTACGCCTATTTTTAAGGAAGTGTATGGTCAAGAACTAGTAGCATTACCAGGAATGGACAGCGCCCTTGCTCTCAATGCTATCCGCGAATATGATGCCAGTGGTAAATATGATGCGATCGTCTTCGATAGCACAGGTGACTCTTCCGCACTGCGGATGTTAGGAATGCCAGAGTCTCTGAGCTGGTATTTCCGGCGATTTCGGCAACTGTTTATTAACTCAGACTTGGGTAAAACAATTTCGGAATCACCTTTGATTCAACCGCTGATCAGCACTTTTTTCAATATCAACTGGACGGCAGATAATTTCGCCCAACCGACCAATCAAGTCAATAATTTTTTAGAAAAGGGTAAAGCTGCCCTCGCTGACCCTAAACGTATCGCTGCCTTTTTGGTAACTACACAAGACCCAATCGATGTGGCAAGTACCCGCTACTTATGGGGTAGCGCTCAACAAATCGGTCTAACTGTTGGCGGCGTTATCCTTGTATCCTCATCAGGTACAAACGCTAATCTGTCCGAAGACTTCACACCTCTACCTGTGAGCGTAGTTCCAGACCTGTCAACAAGCGACTGGCAACCACTACTCAATGCCCTACCCAATTTTGAGGCACAAGCACTACAAGCTCCCCAACCCATTGAAATTGATCTCCACAATCGCCAGGTACGTCTATTCTTGCCGGGGTTTGACAAAAAGCAGGTCAAACTCACCCAGTATGGGCCAGAAGTCACTATAGAAGCAGGAGATCAACGGCGTAATCTTTCTCTACCTCCGGCTTTGAGTGGTAGACCTGTAACTGGAGCCAAGTTTCAGAGTAGTTATTTGGTAATTTCGTTTTAAGTAATGGGACTGGGGATTGGGGACTGGGGACTGGGGATTGGGGACTGGGGACTGGGGACTGAGGACGGGGGACTGGGAAGGAGATATAGTTATAAACTCTTTAATCCTTAATCCTTAATACCAAATACTCAATCCCTAATACCAAATACCCAATCCCCGATACCCAATCCCTGATACCTAATCCCCAATCCCCTTTAATTAAAACTTATGTCTGAATCAACTCCGATTAACCCATCTAACCCAACTGAGGCATTAGACTCAGCAGAAGTTAATGTCATCCCAGAAGTAACAGACGCAGTTGCTCGCAGTGCGAAAACTAGACAGCTGCTAGGAATGAAAGGTGCAGCACCCGGAGAAACTTCTCTGTGGAAAATTCGGTTGCAACTGATGAAGCCGATCACTTGGATACCCTTAATTTGGGGTGTAGTTTGTGGTGCAGCTTCTTCTGGTGAATTTACTTGGACACTGGAAAATGTATTGAAGTCGGCGGCTTGTATGTTACTGGCTGGGCCAGTGATGACAGGTTACACCCAAATTCTCAATGATTACTATGATCGCGAAATCGATGCCATCAATGAACCCTATCGCCCTATTCCTTCAGGGGCAATTTCTTTACCCCAAGTAATTACGCAAATTTGGGTATTACTTTTATCTGGGTATGCTCTGGCGTTTATTCTCGATTTGTGGGCTGGTCATACATTCCCCACTATTACAGCGATCGCACTCATCGGCTCTTTCATAGCATACATCTATTCTGCACCCCCGCTGAAACTTAAGCAAAATGGCTGGTTGGGTAGTTATGCCTTGGGTGCCAGCTATATTACTCTACCTTGGTGTACAGGACATGCCTTGTTTGGCGACTTGAGTCCCACCATTGTCATTCTGACAATGTTCTACAGCTTAGCTGGATTAGGAATTGCGATTGTCAATGACTTTAAGAGTGTCGAAGGCGATCGCCAGTTAGGATTAAACTCATTACCTGTTGTATTCGGTATCACCACCGCCGCCTGGATTTGTGTAGTTATGATTGACTTATTTCAAGGATTGATTGCCGCTTATCTAGTTATCATCCATGAGAATTTGTATGCCGCAATCCTTGTATTGTTAATTATCCCCCAAATCACCTTACAGGACATGTATTTCTTACGTGATCCTATAAGCAATGATGTAAAGTATCAAGCTAGCGCTCAACCTTTCCTCGTTTTAGGAATGCTCGTCACTGGTTTAGCGCTAGGACATGCTGGTATTTAATTAGGGGTTTAAGAAATTATAAATTGGGATTTAGGAGATAATATAACTTCTAAATCCCAATTTATATCAAGACAAACTGTGCTAGAACTGATGTCTTTGCTTTTTCATGAAATTCAACCCTTTTTAGTCCTTATTTGCTTTATTGCAGCTTGGAGTATCACAATTCTCGCTGTTTGGAGTCTCTGGAGTGCAGCGCGAGACAGTGTTACCACAGCAAAACAAATGCACCAAATCCCCTGTACTGGCTGCCAATTTTTTACCGACAACTACCGTCTCAAATGCACCGTACATCCCTCTATCGCCAACACCGAAGATGCCATCGATTGTTTGGACTATCAACCAAAGACGAATCCTTATTTGTATTAATGGGGAGCAAGTGGTGTAGTGGGGAGTGGGAAATGACAAATGACTATTGACTAATCTCTAACAAAACCTTTAATACACCTCGACTTTGAGCGCACTCAAAAGCGGCAAGTCCATCTTGAAGGGGGTAGCTTGCATGAATAAGAGGTTGTACATCCACTTGTCCTTGGGCTAACAGTTGCAGTGCTGGGGCAAAAGGGCCACAACGGGAGCCAATGAGAGTAATTTCATCTACTACCAAAGAGGAAGCATCTAAATTAAGTTTGCCAGCATAGGTACTTTTAAGCACTAGCGTGCCACGAGGACGTAAGGCACGACGAGCGATCGCAAATCCCTCCGGATTACCTGTACACTCAACTGAGATATCATAAGTTCTGTCTTTAACAGCATCAGCTAAACCAGTTTTAATACCTCGTGCCTCTAGGTTGGCAAGTTTATCTCGATGACGCCCTACTACCAAAAGTTCACAGCCAGTTAAAGCTAGTGTCTGTGCTACCAACTGCCCCAATTTACCATCTCCCACTACCAGCACCCGGTCATCTGAAGACAACGATACTTGCTGCTGAATTTCTAAAGCTGCTGCTACAGGTTCGGTAAAAGTAGCTACTTCTGTTGGCACATTATCAGGTACAAGATGCAGATTTTCTACTGGTAGACAAAGATAGTCGGCAAAAGCTCCGTGACGGTTAACAATGCCAAGAACAGTACGGTTTTCGCAATGAGTCGATTGTCCACCCTGACAAAATCGACAATGCCCACAAACAGCGTTTATTTCACCGACTACACGCTGGTTAACTAAATATTCTGGCCCTTGTTCAACAACACCAACAAATTCGTGACCAAGAATACCAGTGTATGGATAGTAGCCTCTGAGTAATTCTAGGTCAGTGTTACAAATACCTGCACGCAAGACGCGCACCAGAGCCTCCCCTGCTGGCGGTTCGGGGATAGAAATATCTGTGCGTAGTTGCAATTGGTTATTTTCGAGCCAAAGTCCTTTCATCGCCATTTCCAGGAGAGAGCAGTTGTATACCGAACTAAACGGGTATAGTATAGCAACTTCTACCAAGCAAGGCCAGCGATTAATAAATTGATGCTTTTAACAAGTTTATAAACTCATAGTGGTGTGTCATCATAAATTCCTGAATTTTCTGATAATCGCTAATTAACTATCAGAAATCACACTATTTTTGTTTGCACAAAATACAGAACAATTAAAAATCGAATTAAAGACAAAGTAATGAAATATATTCTCTACTTTTATCCCTAATTTTTGCCAGCAATTATTGATTTGATTCCATGCTTTACCTGAACAAGAATATCTTTAGTAGTTTCTTGATATTTAACAGTGTATATTTTGCGTTCAGAAGTCGTTTTTTTCGCAACTGCCCATCCACTATCTGGATATACTATCAAATCCGAATAATTGGGATGTTGCTTAACAAGAAGCTCAAAAACTTCTTTTATATGAGGTATAGTTCTTTCTACTTCCGATAGATGACGGTGAGTAATTCCATCAGTTACATTTCTCTTTTCATCAACGCTAGTATACGTCCACTCATAATCATCAAATATTATCCAGCCATTATCTTTAAGCAATTTATCTACTAGAAAAAAAGTGAATCCATCAATAACCCAGTTTTTAGGGCCATCAATAATACACAAATTATATTCTGGTTGACAAATATCATTTATTGTCTGTCTTTTAATTTCATCATGCAAAAACCATGTATAGCCTGTTTGCATACGAACAATTTGTACAAAATTCTCTAAACCAGCTTTTGCTAATTGTTCTTCTGGTGATGGACTAAATGATGATTTTGCTTCAAGTAAATCAACTGATGTTATTTTGCCGGTGCCAAGCTCATCCAAGGCAGCAGCCATGTAACATGTTGCGGTACCATGTGCTATTCCTAATTCGAGAATATTTGTCAGTTTCTCACTGATAATCAAATCGTACAAATACTTTGCATTTTTAATGTCGATGAAAGGTACCCCTTCCACTATTTGGCTAATTTTGTCAAATTTCATAATTTTTCCTTTATGTACAGTACAGTTATTTGCTCTCAAACAGCAAACAAAACTGATGTGTATAGTACAGTTATTCGCTATCAAATACAAGTAGTGTTAATAATTTTACTCCCCCTGCCTTCCCTGCTCCCTCTGCTTACCACTTGTATCAATTTTAAAGTGAAACGGTATTAGGAGTGGTTCTCTTAGTTTTCACATATTTACTAGGATTTCTTCAAGCAGAAAAGTTACAACAATCACCTTGTAAATTTCTAGAGCAGTAAAGCTTGTAGTTGAGTTTACTAACCTTAAGCTTATACACAAATAGTGGATCAGCGGAGAATACCAGTAATTGTGAAGCTTACAAAAAGTTAAATTACTTTAGATACTCTAGTTTTATTTTTGCAAATCTGAGGATAAATCCTGTACTGACCTATATCTTGACATATTTTTAATCTGCAATCCTAAAGTAAGTTTTATAAATTTTTGATGAATTCTCTACTATTGGTGTTGCTATTTGCTGATGCTACTGTCAGTATACTTAAAGTAACTTAACACTTTAATTTTACGAAAAAATACAAAATGAAAGAGTAAACTTATACTCTTTTTTTTAGTTTTTTATACTGAGCCTAATCATGATAGTGATAAGCTGCCATTGATTAAGCTTTACGTAGCATTGGCGTTTTAAGAGTGTTGATTAATTACCTAATACAAGACGTCGAGGTACGGGTGATTTTACGCAAAGATGTACATCTAATCTCGTAGTTTTGCCAAATAGCAATGCAGGCAAGACCAGGTGTGTAAACGAGAAAAGTCCTCTATGCCGGAAAGTTGGCAACTTAATTTAGAGGTATAGAGCTTCTAATTTATAACAAATACTGCTAACTATCATGAAGAAACTATTATTTATAGATGCCTTGCGTGGCATTGCAGTTTTAGGTGTTTTAATCTGCCACACATCGGGAAATATGGAATTGTGGAGGGTTTTGGGAGACCATCACCTAACTCCATGGGTTTTTCGGATAGCAGGAAACGGAGCGCGAGGCGTACAACTTTTCTTTATAGTAAGCGCTTTTACTTTGTGCTTATCTTATGAGCGTCGAAGAAAAGAGAAAAATGTCTTACTCAACTTTTTTATCCGGCGCTTTTTCCGTATAGCTCCTTTATTTTATTGCGGCTTTTTACTATACACTGTCAACCCAATTCTGTTTGAAAATAAAGAAATACCATCCTTATTATATATAATTTCAACACTTACATTTACACATAGTTGGCATCCATATTGGATTAGTGGGACAAGCACACTTGTACCAGGAGGGTGGTCAATTGCGGTTGAAATGTCTTTTTATCTCTTATTTCCTTTTTTATTTAGCCAGATTAGATCGCTCAAGCAAGCAATTTATGCAACAATCGGTTCGCTTTTAGTTAGTAGAGTCATATATTTTATCTTAAATTCCCACCCTTTGATTGATAATCAAAAACAGTGGCAGAGATTTCTCTTTTTTTGGTTGCCTAATCAACTACCAATATTTTTTATTGGTTTTATCTTCTATTTCATTTTTCGTAAGTTGCGCTTAAGTACTGTTAATTTTGATGAAAAGCAATCGGTTGAATTACGCCGAGGGAAGTTTATTATCGAACTATTGTTAGCAGTTTCTATTATCTTACTTGCGGTTATTCCTTTTCTTCATCTTCTTCCTGTTTTGAAAAGGCTAATACCTACTTTAATACCTATACATTTCGCTTATGGATTGGATTTTCTTTTATTAGCAATTTGTCTCAGTATATATCCGTCTCGCTTGCTAGTAAATCGATTTTTTTGCTTTCTAGGCACTATTAGCTTTAGTGCTTACATAACCCACTTTTATGTACTTCGTTTAGTTAATCGTGCTTTGCAAGGATTACACTTAAACAATATTCTGCCTGAACTTTATTTGATAATATTAACAGGTTTGACTTTAGCTGGAACGATAATTGTTTCTTACTTATCTTACAGATTAATAGAAGTACCAGGGCAAGCGCTAGGGCGTAAGTTAATTCTTTCTCTTGAAGCAAAAAAATTAGCAACCTGAATTAAGAATTTAAATTTTTAAACCTTCGAGAAACGGTGTAAATACTGAAACCAACTCTGGACGGCTGACAGCAAGGGTAGGGAAAGAGCGATCGCTATAATCTTCCCCTGGCGACAAAGCAAATGGCTCAGACTTGAGCGATAGCCAAACACCACCTGCCGCCTGGACAATTACCCAAGCCCCAGCCAAATCCCAAACTTTTGGTGTCGCTTCAATACCACCCAGAGTTGCACCAGTTGCCACAGTCAGGAAGTTATAGCTAGCTACACCTAACATCCGAATTTTACAGGGAAAGCCGTTTTTGATCACTGCGGTACTGCGAGAACAAAGGTTAAAAAAGTGATTGTTGCTAGGTGCATCTGTGCTGGTATGAATGGGGCGGTGATTGAGAAATGCTCCTGTTGGTACTGTTAAGTCAGATGAGCCTGCCCAGAAACCATGAAAAGCTTGAGCTAATGGTGGTACATAGACGTAACCAAAAATCGGTATACCTTGATATAGCAAGCCCAATGAAATCGACCAGATCGGAATACCCCGTGTAAAGTTGGTTGTACCATCCAAGGGGTCAATTACCCAGCACCATTCTGTACCAGGAAAAGAACGTTCGCCTTCTTCGCTCAAAATGCCATAACCCGAGAAACTAGAAGCGATCGCATCTCGAATTTCCTGATCTGCCCATTTATCTGCCTGCGTCACCAAACTACCATCAGCTTTTTGCAAAGCTTGCACCTGCCCAAAATCCTGCATTAACTGCGTTCCCACTCTGGTAGTGGTAGCTTGGGCAAAATCGAGAACCGTTGTCCAAAAATCAGTCATTTAAAAAATGGGGAATGGGGAGTAGGGAACAATGCTGAACAGAGAATCCGCTCAAAAACAGGCTTTTTCCTTCTACCTCCTGCCTCCCGGTTACTGAGCGTAGCGTCTTTGACAAGAGAAGTGCTGTCTTTTGCGTTCTACTTATTATCAATCTAAATCACTTTCCAAAACAGAAGCGATCGCTTGTTTGGTACTCGTTTGAAATTCTGCCACATTCACTCGATTCAAGAACCCAATCGACAGCACCATCCCCACGGCTTCTAGGGCAAATACCAAACCATAAGCTAGTTCCAAACTCGGTAGTATCCGGCGACCAATATCCAAAACGGTACCACCTACGACCACTGCCACCCCCCTAGAGATAGACTGCGCTAATCCCCATGCCCCAATGAATGTACCTGCTGCTTCGGCTGCTGTGAGATCTAGCATCAAGCTAATTGCTGCTGTAGTTAGAAAACCAGTAGCTAAACCGAATAAAACTAAACCCAGCTTCAGGAAAGCTGGATTAGCTGTGAATCCGGAAATACCTAGCAATGCTGCACATAATGCTACCAACATACAACCTAGACGGGCGCTTTTGCGCTTACCCAAACGCGGCACAATCAAAAAGCCTGCTACAGCATAGGCAATTAGCAGACCAACACCATAATAAACGTTCAACTTGGTGCTTTCTGCCAAAGGCATTTTAAACACTTGACCAGCATAAGGCTCTAAAACAGGGTCTTGCATAAATAAGCAAAGTGTCATCACCACTAAAAAGGTGAAAAATAAACCTGTTTGTCGACTTGCTGTTAAGATTTTCCAAGCAGCCCCTAGGGTAATGCTGTCTTCTCGATTGATTAGTGTGGAACGGCTGGAATAAAGAGAGTACTTTTTCTCCACGCCCAATGTCGCGACGATCGCCAGCCCAAATACAATTGCTGGAACGACAATAAATAATCTATTGACTGCTGCTTGCAAGGTTTCTACAGTAGCTTCTGGTGTTAATTGCTTGAGCAAGCTAGAACTAATAATTGCTCCGACAATAATGCCCACCATCAGCATTGACCAAACCACACCCACAACTTTGGAACGGTTGTCTTCTTCAGATACATCTACTAATAAAGCCGCAAAGGCAGTACCGCTAGCACAAATTGCTAAACCATATACTGCAAAAATTAAGGATAAAAGAGCTGTCCAGCCGATAGTTTGGATTGTCCATGTCCAGCCACCTGCACTAGTAACCGCACTATTTAACTGCCACATTGCTTGTACAGCCAAAAAAGCTGCGATCGCAAATATTGCTGCTCCCACCCAAACATAAGCTGTACGATGGTATCCCCATAACGGCTTGGCATCGGATATTTGACCGAACCAAACGCGAGAAGGAGCAACAAATAAAGGCAGTGCTAACACCACTGCTACCAGTGCCGCCGGAATCGCTATTTCTTGAATCATGACTCTGTTAAGTACCCCCAGAGTCAAGATAGACATCATGGCCAAACCCATTTGAAATAAGCCCAGCCGGAACATAGTCAACAGATTTACCCTTGGTATTCCAAGGGATTTTGTGTCGGTATCAAATAAATCACCGCTTGCCATAACTACTTTTTGTATGGTTTCTCAAAAACAGTCTCTCTTTAATTAAAGATAAACTGTTTGATAAAACTAAAATCTCATTTTCTAATTCAGGGCTTTTCGTGTAACATAATTAGATTAAATACGACTAGCCTTGACAAGGGCTAATTAATTATCATTAGTTAGCCCTACTTTGTGTTGCTAATACTGGTTGTATGATTGGCGATCGCTATCTAGATATAGCATTCACACCCAACTATTTTCAAATTGACTAAGGTTATCAGGGATATGGAAGAAATATTAAACCTATACTGTAAACAAGATTTCTAATGTTGACAGTGTTATTAAACAAATACTTACCATTGTTTTATGGAAATTCAACCAAACGGTAATTTTGAATTCCATAAAGTAGAAGAACAAGATACTGAATAACTGGATGAGTCAGTATTAATTAAGTACACTTTTTATTTGTAACGCTACACTAAAAAAGTAAAGAAATGTAAATGAATCAAATTTTGCCAACATGGAAACAGTCTCATTGGGGCAAAATGGCCCAACTGTTACACCGCTTTGCTTAGGAACTTGGGCTTGGGGTGATAAACTTTTTTGGAATTATGGCGATGGCTACGGTCAAGAACAGTTGCAAGAAGCTTTTACAGCTGCTTTAGAGGTTGGTGTTACCTTCTTTGACACTGCGGAAATTTACGGGCTGGGACAATCAGAAAAATTTTTGGGTCAATTCTTGCAACAGACACAACAATTGGTGCAAATTGCCACGAAATTCGGCCCTCTGCCGTGGCGATTTACAAGTCAATCAGTCTCTGATGCCTTAACAGAAAGCCTCAAACGCTTGCAACTAAATAAAATTGACCTCTATCAAGTGCATTGGCCATTCGCATTTTTGATGAGTCAACAAACATTGATGAATGCCCTGGCCGATGAGGTGAAACGTGGCAGAATTGCAGCAGTTGGCGTTAGTAATTACTCAGCACAACAAATGCAAGAGGCGCACCACATCTTGGCATCTCGTGGCGTACCTTTGGCTGTCAACCAGGTGCGTTATTCTTTGCTGACTCGCCAAATTGAAAGCAATGGTATTCTCAAAACTGCTCGTGAGTTGGGTGTAACAATCTTGGCTTATAGTCCTTTAGCGCAAGGGTTACTTACAGGCAAGTACAAAATTGATCAGACTGAAATCCCAAGTGGTGCAAGAAAGATTGATCCACGATTTAGTAAAGAAGGCTTGCAAAAGATTGAACCAGTAATATCTTTATTACGCAAGTTGGGAGAAAATTACGATCGCACACCCGCCCAAGTTGCTCTCAACTGGTTAATTGCTCAAGGTAACGTGATTCCCATCGCGGGAGTTAAAACAGCCCAGCAGGTAAAACAAAATGCCGGCGCTTTGGGTTGGAGATTAAGCGATGCCGAAATTAGCGAACTAGAAAAAGTCAGCCGTCCTTGGCTGTATTAATTCTGAATTACTCAAACACAGGGGGCCACAGTTCTGATACTGTTAGCTCCCAACCTGGTAATAAATCTGGTAGTGTCAGCTTGTTGTCATCTTGTAAGACTACTGGTTCTTGGTTGAGCCGATAAACTGTTAGCGTTAATTTGTCAGGGTCAATCAAAATACCAACCAAGCATCCAAGTTGTAGAAAGATCTGAATTTTTTCTACCAATGGTTTAATGCGGTCTGATTTAGATTTAATCTCTACCATCAAATCAGGTACCAATTCTACAAAATCGCGCTGGCTTTTTTTGAGTCTATCAGCCTGAACAAAAGATACATCGGGAGCGCGGAGGTTGCGTTTTTCACTATCACCTCCTGTTCCATTTTCAGTTTCTAATGTCGGCAAAATAAAACCAGCACTAGAACCAGTTACTCGTCCTAATTTTCGTGGGCGTACCCAGTTACCAAGTAATCGGATTAACTCAGCACCTATCTCTTCGGAAACATAATCAGATGGGCCCATAACAACGATATTCCCATCTACTAGTTCCATCTGCCATTCTGGATGCTCTGCTTGCAGTTGCTCTAAATCTGAAATAGTGAACATAAGACCACGGAAAATGCGTCTGTATCTATGTTCGTACAAAAAGCCAAAAAGTCAGGAGTCCAAATTCTTGAACTCTTGACTAATAGACCTCTTGCAAAAGTCGGATACTCGCCAGAAAATAAATTTTCTGGCTGATAACTCAAGTCGGTTTCAACCGACTAATAACAGTATTTTTAGTCCGTTTCAACGGACTTTTGCTATTAGGCAGAGACTTGAGTCTCTGACGGTTCAAGTATTTTTGCAAGAAGTCTAATGACTAATAGACTTCTTGCAAAAATCCTAATTACAGTTTCTTTGCGCGGCAGTTGTTACAACGGGGGGAAACCCAGCAAAGCAGTGTCTCCCAACACACTGCCTTGCCTTTGCATGTTAGCGTTCGCGGAGCGTCTCGTAGAGAAGCGGGGCGTAGCCCCGCAAAAAAAGATTTACGCAAGAGGTCTAATGACTAATGACTAAGAAGCCGATTCTCTAGCTGTATGTGAACCTAACTTTTGATTGGTAGATGTCACCGAAGTATCACGGCGGCCTGTCCTTAGCTTGGGCTTGGGAGTAGCACGTCTTTCTTCTTCGCTATTGTTAGTATCCGATTTTACCCAAGAAGAACGGGGACGATCGCCGCTTGACTCACGCCGCTTCATCAATTTGGGTTTGGGAGTGGAATTTGGGTCTTCTTGAGGAATGTCGATATCTGATTGCAGCCACGCCGGACGAGTTTGATCGTAAGCGATTTGGAGTGCGGCAGCGGCGATCGCTTGAGCATCGTATTTTTCAATTAGTTCGCTGACAATCGGTAAGAATGAAGCTAGACGTTCGCCTGTGAGCGCTTCTCCCACCTGTTCTTGCAACTTGAGAATATGCCGCGCTTCAATTTGTGCCCTTGTGGGAATTGAAAGCAATTGCCAACTTTGGCGGTTGTGGCGTTCAAATGCCTGCTGCTTGCGTCGCTCAAAGGGTTGTACAAGAGAAATTGCTGTTCCCTCTTTACCTGCTCGACCAGTACGACCGATGCGGTGGACGTAGGTTTCTACGCTATCAGGTAGGTCGTAGTTGATCACGTGGGATAATTGATCGACATCCAGCCCTCTTGCCGCAATATCAGTTGCTACCACCCAGCGCACTTGACGATTGCGGAATCTGCTTAATAAGCGCTCCCGTGCTTGCTGCGACAAGTCACCGTGGTATTCATCGACACTATGACCTGCCGATTGCAATTGATTGGTGAGTTCTGCAGCGGTACGTCTGGTACGGACAAAGATTAACGCCGATTCTGGGTCTTCCATTTCCAAAATTGGCTGTAAGGCTTTGGCTTTTGTCCAGTGGCGAGGGATGAGGTAAGCTACCTGATTGATTTTGTTGGGTGCAGCTTTGGGTTGCTCAACTGTGACTGTAGCAGGCGATCGCAAAAACTTGTTTACCAATTGGCGAATTGATGGCGGCATTGTCGCCGAGAATAAAGCTGTTTGCCGATCTTCGGGTGCTTGGGACAAGATTTTGATCACGTCATCGATAAAGCCCATGCTTAACATTTCATCAGCTTCATCTAAGACAAACCACTTAACTTGGTCAAGCTTGAGACACCCCCGATCTAGCAAGTCTATAACTCGTCCTGGTGTACCCACAACTATGTGAACACCGCGCTTGAGTTGTAAGATTTGGCGGTCAATTGATTGACCACCGTAGATTGCTAACACTCGTAATCCATCGTCACCGATAAATTGCGAGATCGCATCGTGAACTTGCATCGCTAATTCACGAGTTGGCGTTAAAACTAGGGCTTGTACAGACCTTTGATAAACATCCAGCCGCTCTAAAATCGGTAGTGAAAAAGCCGCTGTTTTACCTGTACCAGTCTGGGATTGACCTACGACATCACGACCTGCTAACAGTTGGGGAATTGCTTGAGCTTGGATGTTAGTTGGTGTGGAAAAGCCAATTTTTTCTAGTTGCTCGACGCGCTCTTGTGAAATACCTAGTTCTTGAAACGAAAGACTCATCAAATCTCCTAAGATTTTATTTGGGATTTTTGGATTAGTCATTAGTCATTAGTCATTAGTTATTAGTTATTGGTTTTTAACAAAGGACAAAGGACGAATGACAAAGAACAATTTAGTTATTGACAACTTGACCATAGAGGTCATATGCATCAGCATGGGCGATCGCTACTGGCACAATGGTTCCTAACTTGGCCCCACCCATTACATAGACCTGACCATCGACTTCTGGAGAAAATCTACCTGAACGACCAATTAATTCACCACTTTCAGGGTTTTCTTGCTCTATCAGGACATCAACGATTTTGCCTACTTCTTGTTGATTTTTCTTATAAGAAATTGGCTGTTGGAGTGCCATGAGTTGCTCTCGGCGCTCAATCATCACTTCTTGAGGCAACTGATTTGGTAATTTATATGCAGGAGTTTCTTCCTCTTTTGAAAAGGTAAATACGCCCACATGATCGAACTCATGCCGCTGGACAAACTTTAGTAGATGTTCAAAATGTGCTTGGGTTTCACCAGGGAAGCCAACGATAAATGTTGTCCGCAACACTGCTGATGGTAACGCCATCTTGATCCGCTCGATAATCCCATCATTTACACGCCCTTGCCAAGGACGGTTCATGGAGCGGAGAATTTCTGGATGGGAATGTTGTAAAGGTAAATCCAAGTACGGTAAGACATTTGGCGTTTCTTGAATAGCCGCTATGACATCTGGGGTCAGTCCGGTAGGATAAGCGTAATGCATCCGAATCCAGGGTATATCTACTTTGCCCAAAGCACGCAGTAATTCAACTAACTTTGGTTGACCGTAAATATCTAGACCGTAATTAGTTGTGATTTGAGAAATCAGAATGATTTCTTGGACACCTTGAGCAGCTAAATGTTGGGCTTCTACCACTATTGATTCAATAGTACGCGATCGCTGGTTCCCTCTTAACAAAGGAATAATACAAAACGCACAGCGATAATCACACCCCTCAGCAACTCGCAGGTAAGCCACACCTTCTGTTGTAGTACGGTAGCGCGGTGTAGTTTCGTCAGCAATGTAGGTTGGTTCAATACTAACTTGTTTAACCCGCTCTCCTTGCTCTACCCGCTCAATGACATTGACGATTTTATGATAGTCACCTGAACCTACTACCGCCACTGCTTCGGGCAACTCTTCCAATAATTGCTCTTGAAAGTGTTGCGCCATGCAACCAGTGATGACGATTTTTTTATTCGCTTCAGCTAGTTCTACCAAAGCTTTGACAGATTCAACTCTTGCTGCTTCGATAAAACTACAAGTATTAACGATAACGTAATCCGCTAACTCTTCATTTGTGTCTACACTATAACCTGCTTCTACCAGCAGCCCTAACATGTGTTCTGTATCAATTCGGTTTTTCTCGCAGCCTAGGTGAGAAATTGTAATTGTTGGCTTATCACCCATATCTTGAAAAAATCTTTGGTTTCCTTCTTGTAGTCCAACATTTAAACGCTGGCTCCGTCGTAGTTGTTATCTATACTTTCATGAGAACAGAATTCATGGCAGATGATCACTGTCAGCAACTACCCACAAACATGCAACCCTACCAATAATAGAGATAGAGGTCATGTTATGATATCCTTGATCTCTCTGTTTCCCAGGGTAAAGCAAAGTGTCTTTAGATAAAATCGACACTTATAATATTTTTTAACAATTCGCCTATTGGTATTTTACATTACCGCAGCGTTTGCGTTGTTAATTTACCCATCGGGAAGCTGCCCAAAAGGCTTGTTGTTGAGAAGTCGCTACCCTCAGGGAAATCGCGCTCGCGGCTACGCCTGTAAAGCAATAATGCTACTCTGGCGTCCAGACCGACCCTGCGACTAGACGCAGATCTCAAGACCTGAACTACAGAAAGCTGCCTCGCGTCTTGTGAGTGGCAAACTCCTCTTGTGCCAGGTTTTATCTTAACATATCTTATGGAAGGTTTGATGCCAATTTCCATCTTAGGATGGAGGCAGTAAACCGAACAGTATAAACAAATTAGTCCTTAGTCATTAGTCATTAGTCATTAATGAGAGGGAACAGGGAACTCTTAACAGGGAAAAT
This sequence comes from Desmonostoc vinosum, assembly GCF_059505385.1. Taxonomy (NCBI): domain Bacteria; kingdom Bacillati; phylum Cyanobacteriota; class Cyanophyceae; order Nostocales; family Nostocaceae; genus Desmonostoc; species Desmonostoc vinosum. The sequence continues at coordinate 1,248 of NZ_JCACKM010000143.1, read as the reverse complement.
AAGCCACCCAGTATATTAAGTGGAGTTTCTACCGACCTTGGGAAACAAAGATTATTTCGCGCCACAAGGGGCGCTCTTCTCCTATCAAAGACGCTTCGCGAATGCAGCGCCGTTTTAAACCTTGATTTCCTTTCGTAAAACGATTGTAGGCTCTGGGCTAGTGAACTCTGGACTCCGCAAAGCGGTTTAAAGACGTGGACTTATATCAGCTATTTAAAACTCGAACACCGATCATTGGTGTGGTTCATCTGCTACCCCTGCCTACCTCACCCCGTTGGGGGGGTAGCTTGAAAGCGGTGATTGACCGTGCCGAACAAGAAGCCGCAGCCCTCGCAAGCGGAGGGGTTGATGGCATCATAGTAGAGAATTTTTTTGACGCGCCGTTTACCAAAAATCAAGTTGATCCAGCAGTTGTAAGTGCTATGACTGTGGTGGTACAGCGGATACAAAATTTAGTCACTTTGCCTGTGGGCTTAAATGTTTTGCGAAACGACGCCAAAAGTGCGATGGCGATCGCCAGTTGTGTAGGGGCACAATTTATTCGCGTTAACGTCCTCACAGGGGTAATGGCAACTGATCAGGGATTGATTGAAGGAGAAGCCCATCAATTACTTCGCTATCGCCGAGAATTAGGCAGTGATGTCAAAATTTTGGCTGATGTATTAGTAAAACACGCCCGTCCTTTAAGTTCCCCAAATCTGACAGTTGCCGTGAAAGATACAATCGAAAGGGGCTTAGCAGACGCCGTAATTTTATCTGGCTGGGCCACTGGTAGCCCTCCCAACTTGGAAGACTTGGAATTAGCTTGTGGCGCAGCAGGTAATATCCCCGTATTTATCGGTAGTGGAGCCAATTGGGAAAATATTGCTACACTGATGCAGTCCGCAAACGGTGTCATTGTTTCCAGTTCCTTAAAACGTCAAGGACGAATTGAGCAACCAATTGACCCAATTCGCGTCAGTCAATTTGTCGAAGCCACTCGCCGGAGTTGGAACTCCAAAAGCGAGAGTAAATCTATGCCGTCAGTGAAGTTACATTCGTAGGGAGTGGGGAGTAGGGAGATGTGGTTCGACTCCGCTCACCAACCGTGAGATGAGGGAGTGAGGGGACGCACGGACGCACAGACGCGGGGACACGGGGACACGGGGACGCGGAGAATAATCAATGACAATTCCCCATTCCCCATTCCCCATTCCCCATTCCCCAGTCCCCAGTCCCCAGTCCCCAGTCCCCAGTCCCCAGTCCCCA
>NZ_JCACKM010000142.1:0-17737 GCF_059505385.1 Desmonostoc vinosum | reverse complement strand
TTCGTCTGATGATCAAGCGGATGGCTTCTTAAGCTTTTGTTTACGAATCAGCTCTAAGCTTAAACATGAACCAAAAGGTTAGTGCAACCCGTCGAATTTGGATTCCCAAATCTAACGGAGACAAGCGCCCCCTCGGAATACCCACAATGCATGACAGAGCGACTCAAGCGCTTGCCAAACTGGCTCTTGAACCAGAATGGGAAGCAAAGTTTGAGCCAAATAGCTACGGCTTCCGACCAGGAAGAAGCGCCCATGATGCAATCGAAGCAATATTTCTCAACATCAAACAATGTAAAACCAGAATAGGAAATACCATGCTTAACCCAATAATCCTAGGGCGTGTCATCAATTAAGCCAAATAACAGAAGCAACAAGATAAATTGCACCCAGAAAATTGGTAGCGCGTTTATCGTAGCGCGTCGCAATCCCTCGATACTGCTTGAGTTTGGCAAAAAAGTTTTCAATAAGATGACGGGCTTTGTACAAATCCCGATCGTAGTCACCAGGACTAGTACGGTTGCGCTTGGGAGGAATCACTGCGGTTTTGCCCAGAGACTCAAGTCGCTCAATGACTCGCTCATCGGCATCATACCCTTTATCTGCCAGTACTGTGTCTGCCACAATATTAGGTAGCAGTTGGTCGGCTCCATCGAGGTCGCAAGCTTGCCCTGGTGTCAGGTGAAAACTTAGAGGGTTGCCTAAAGCGTCCACCACAGCGTGAATCTTAGTACTCAATCCACCTTTGCTACGACCAATCGCTTCTGTGGATGGCTCCCCCCTTTTGCACCCGCACTATGCTGATGGGCGCGGACAATTGTCGAGTCAATCATCGCATATTCATTATCGGCATCGTCTGCTAACTGCTCAAACACCTTCTCCCAAACCCCTGTTTTTGACCATCTGCTCAAACGAGTATGAATCACCCGAAAATCTCCAAAGCGCTCCGGTAGGTCACGCCAAGGGATACCTGATCGGTAACGATACAACACTGCTTCTACAAACAATCGATTATCTTTAGCCGTGACTCCTACATAGCCCTCTCGCCCCGGCAACAGGTTTTTGATTCTCTCCCACTGGTCATCTCGTAGTGCGTATCGGCGTGTCATGTTTTTCCTATTGTTTATCGCACATTACACCCTTCTGATTTCAGTTTACCTAATTGATGACACGTCCTAGTGCATTTGCCCGGTTTAGGGGTTCTTGCCGAACAATTTGGATAAACTCTTCCATGTAACCGCGATACTTAGTCGGAATATCCTTGCCTTCAATACCCTTGGATTTTGCCCAGGCTTCTGTTTTAAATAAATCTTCGTAGTGTTTGGCTACCTGTTGTACGTACTCAACTTGGTCTTTTTCACTGCCAAAATTTTTCAGAATCGTAATTTCTGACTCTAACGCCTCAATTGAGGTAAGGTGATTATTGATAACACCGACACTAAAGCCATCGCTCATGTGAATGGCGATTTCCTCAAATTCTGGCTGACTGCCATCTTCTTGGTAGAAAGATTGTTTTTTGAGTTTAACAGTTGGTTCGTAGGCGTTTTCAGGTAAGTTGCGCTCCTTTGCCTCGGCGGTGAGGTTTGGATACTTGCTTGCCCGCTCAAAGCCGATACAATCACCATCGTAGTCGCGTGCCTGACGCTCTTGTTCGGACTCTTGAGGAAGAATTTCTAGCTCGTAACCAGCTGACTTGAGTTATGAAATATACTCATTAAATTTATTGGTAAACTCGATTTTGTCTTTAGTTTCGAGCTTGCCGATATTTTGGTCTAAGTAATTTGTAATACCTTCTAATTGAAGATTTTTTCCTTGAGCTTCTGGCAGGATAGATTTAATTTGCTCGTTTATGCGGTTGTAAATGCGATCGCTTGTTTCGTCCGAGACAGCGATCGCACCTACTAAAGGTTTACCATCAGGCCCAAGGATATCTTCTACCATTTTGTTAATTGAGAGGCACAGACCATTTGAGTTGAGGAAAGGGGAGCGGAAGTTGAGAACTTCTTCCTTATCTTGATAATGCGGGATGCAGATTTCCTCATTTTGTAGGTCTTTGGAGGGAATGACCATTGCTCGCTCAAAGGTGAGCGTCTTGCCAATGGCGATTTCTTTCCACTCGTTTTGGACGAACCGGGCGAGTTCGCGCTGTACTTTCTCGGTTTCGAGAAGTTGACCTTCCCCTTGAAGGTCAGCTTTGATGAGTTTGTAAATGAAAGAGTCAGTAGTAAGGCGATCGCGCAAAGTTTCTAAATCTTCTGCTACTGTTGGATCTTCTGCTGCTTGTTCTTCTAGTGTGGTTACTTGTTCTTCAAGAAAGGCTTTCCGTTTCTCGTACTTTTCAAGAATAAGTTGTGCAAGTTGCCGAGGGTCGTCCTGTGCAACATTCAGCTTTTTGGCTTCAAGTTCTAGCTGTTCGGTAAAGTCTTTGAGTCCGTTAGGGAAAGAGGCAAGTAACTGAGATATTGCTGTCTTACCGAGTTCAGATTGTGATTTTTCACCTAGCCAAATATTTTGCCTATACAGTCCAGGTTGAATTTGAGGCTTAGTCGCGCCATGGGGATTATCTTTATCAGTTCCCTTGAACGCAGATAAGGGAAGAATTAAGTCAATTTTAGTTGCGTTGTTTGGGTCTTGATAATTAAGAATTTGGTCAAGGTTTGCAGGTCGCAAAGTACCTTTGCCAAAGCGGTATTTGTTATCGTCGCCGTCTCGGTGAGTCCAACCAAAGCGGTGCTGAATGACTCGATATTTATCACCTTTTTGATGCTTAGTTAATTCGTGATACAGGTCTGTAGATATTTGCCCGTAACAGTCTCCCGTTAGCCGATATGCTTGGTCATTGCTAATAACGCCGCCATTTTCACCATTACTGTCATCAACAACTAAAACATTTAACTCTTTATTGACAGCATTTTTACATGAGCCAAGGAAGATAGACCCGTAAGCACCTCTATCTTTGTTATCTGGGCATAATTGTCTAATTGTATGTAGACATTCTTCCGACCCATATAACAACCGAGTTTTTGATGATAATAATAATTTGTGACCTTCAGGATGATTAATCAATTGTTCCACAGTAGACTTTTCGTCCATGTGTCCAAACGAAAAGTTTACACCAGGAAAGAAATGTTCTAGTAAGGTATTATTAAGTTCTTCCTTTAACAGCGAATCTGGATTATTTGTATTACCATCTGTATGAATCCACTGATTTAATCTAGTGTCAAAATGTTTAGCTTGAATTGTCATATATTAACAATTAAACTTCTAAAATTAGATATAAATTTTTACTTTTTGGCACTAAAATACCCTTAGAGTTTAATTTTACTTTCTCTATATCGGTAATCTATTCAACAAATTTCTAATTTCTGCTGGCAATTTAGACGTAATTTAAAATACTCTAATATAAAGTTTTTACTTAATTTACTACTAATAAAGGTTGATTCTGCGTAATATCATAATTTAAATCTGAAAAAAATATACCAATTTTTCGATTACTTTTTGCTTAGTGCTAAATCAGTAGTAACTTTTGTGATGTTTGCGATTATGTTGTGTTTGTAGTTTTAGCCAGAATGACAATGTGTTAAAAACTCAATATTAGATACCATAGAGGCATCACAGGAGGCGATTAGCAACTGATGAGCATTGTAGACAGTATATTCATGCAGATGTTCGGTCGTCCGAAGGGTATGCTAGGCAGGTGGTTCTGTCGCAAACGGGACATCGACAAATTGCGGTGAATGCTGTTGCACCAGGCGCGATCGCGCACTGACTTTGGGGGTGGCGCAGTGCGAGACAATCCAGAAGTAAATCAATTCTTGGCGTCTCTAACGGTGCTAGGTCGGGTGGGTTTGCCCGATAGCGTGTGGAACAGGCGAAATTGATGTTGTCGAAAACGGACTTAGCGATAACCCTTCGGGATAGCTTCTCTACGAGACGCTCCGCGAACGCTTACCGCAGACATTACCTTACAAGTGGGTAACTCTAGCCGGAGTCATTTAGGAGTCATGCAAAAATAACTTGAACACTTTTGATTGGGAAGTAAAGCTAACAACTTATTCCAGATTACATTTGTACAACTTATTTTTACGTGATGCCTTAACACAACAGTTTAAGCGCCTTACCAGAATAACGCCAAAGCAAGTTCGCCCTTCACCTTAAGAATCTGATAGAAATCAAGCTTGAGAACTCAATACACTACTTCTGCGATCGCAATATCTCAAACCATTACTCTGCAACTGCTTGGGACCTCCTATAAAGGTAAATTTGCGGAAGAGATTATTTTTTTCGAGTTTGGTAAACGATATACTTTGTGATATCGCTGACGATACTCATAGGAAGAAAATCCAATGATTGCCTTACCTGGAGTTACCATCCACAGCAAAATCTACGAAAGTTCGCTAACTCTTGTGTATCGGGGCATAAGAGAGCGGGAGAATTGTGCAGTCATCGCTAAAGTTCTGAAGCAGGATTATCCTTCTTCTTGTGAATTAACTCGTTATCGGCAGGAATATGAAATTACCTGTTCCCTCAACATCGAAGGCGTAGTTAAGGCATACAGTCAGCAGAACTATCAGCGCACGCTCTTCATTCTTCTAGAAGATTTTGGCGGAGAGTCTTTAGAATACTGGATGCGGCAGCAATCAGACTTCTGCCCCATGCCCTTATCTACTTTTCTAGGACTGGCGATCGCCATTACTAAGACTCTAGGCAGAATCCATGCTGCTCATGTCATCCATAAAGATATCAACCCTGGTAACATTGTCTTTAATCCGAACACTGGCGTTGTTAAAATCATTGATTTTGGGATTGCCACTCGCTTGGGCCGCACCAATCTCACGTTCAAAAGTCTCCATCTTCTGGAAGGAACCCCCGCCTATCTATCCCCAGAGCAAACCGGGCGGATGAACCGGATGCTCGACTATCGCACTGATTTTTATTCACTAGGCGCAACCTTTTACGAACTGTTGACTGGACAGCTACCGTTCCCCACCCAAGACATCCTAGAACTAGTTCATTGCCATATTGCCAAACCGCCGATTCCCCCGCACGAATTGAACGCAACAATTCCCCAACCCGTTTCAGACTTAATTTTGAAACTGATGGCGAAAAATGCGGAGGATCGCTATCAAAGTGCCTGGGGAATTAAAGCAGACTTGCAACGCTGCGTCGATCAACTGAAAGCAACAGGTCAAATTGACCCGATTCAACTCGGTCTTCAAGATGTCTCGGCTCAGTTTCAAATTCCTCAAAAACTGTATGGACGAGAAGCCCAGATTGAAGCATTGTTAGCAGCATTTGACAGAGTAGCTGGAAAGACATTCAGCGAATGTCAACTAGAAGAAGGCATAGAAAATGCTCAACTCAATGTCGAACTCATGCTCGTTGCTGGTTACGCTGGCGTTGGCAAAACAGCATTGGTGCAGGAACTCTACAAACCCATCACGGCAAAGCACAGCTATTTCATATCAGGTAAATTTGACCAATTTGGGCGCAATGTTCCTTATAGCGCGATCGCCCATGCCCTGCAAAAATTGGTGCAGCAACTTCTGGGAGAACCTGACGAGCAGTTGCAACAGTGGCAAGAGCACCTACTCACCGCTTTGGGAAACAACGGACAAATCATCATTGATGTCATCCCCGAAGTTGAGTTAATCATTGGCAAGCAGCCGCCTGTACCAGAAGTTGGAGCAACTGAAGCACAGAATCGCTTCAATCTAACTTTTCAAAGGTTTATGCGGGCGTTTTGTGCAAAAGAGCATCCCCTGGCGATCTTCTTAGACGATCTCCAGTGGATCGATTCTGCGACACTGAAGTTAATTGAACTTATATTACTCGACGAGCAAACCCAATATCTCTTTTTAATTGGAGCCTACCGAGATAATGAAGTGACTCCAACGCATCCATTGGTTTTGACGCTAGAAAAACTGCGAAAAGGGGGAGCAGTACTTCAGGAAATCATTCTCACCCCCCTAACACTGGAACCGTTAAGCCAACTGATAGCTGAGACATTACATCACAATCCTGATACCGTTCGTCCCCTAGCCCAAGCTGTATCACGTAAAACCGAGGGCAACCCTTTCTTTGTCGGTGAATTCTTAAAAATGCTGCATGGCGAAAATCTGCTGACCTTTGATACACAACAGTTGAGCTGGCAATGGAACCTGACTGAGATTGACGCTCAAGATATCACTGACAATGTGGTGGAGTTGCTGTTACGTCAGTTGCAGAAATTGCCCGAAGCAACACAGCAAATTCTCTGCCTAGCCGCTTGTGTTGGGGCTGAATTTGATTTGGAGACGTTGGCGATCGCCTGGGAAAAATCACCGAAAGCAATTTTCCAGGATTTACTAGCAGCAGTTCAAGCTGGATTAATTCAACCCTTGTCTAACTTGGACGAAGATTTGTTAGTTCAAGAGTATAAGTTTTCGCACGATCGCGTCCAGCAAGCTGCTTATACTTTGATTGATGAGTCGCACAAACAAGTTATTCATCTCCAAATCGGTCGCAATTTACTCGAAAAAACTTCACCAGAGCAACGAGCAGAGCGGCTGTTTGCCATTGTAGATCATCTTAATCAAGGAATTGAGCTAGTCACTGCTCAACCCGAACGAACTGAAATTGCCAGGTTGAATTTAATGGCAGGTCAGAAAGCCAAATCAGCAACGGCTTATGAAGCAGCGCTTCAGTATTTCAATACAGGGCTTAAACTCCTAGATACAGATAGTTGGCTCAGTGAGTATGACCTCACCTTGGCGCTGTACTCCCAAGCAGCAGAAGCAGCATATCTTCGTGGTCGCTTTGATAAGATGAACCAATTCGCAGAAGTGGTACTCATCCACGCTAAGACAGTGCTTGACAAAGTGCAGGTTTACAATAGTAGAATTCAAAGCTATTTGTCACAGGGCAACCTAAAAGAAGCACTTAAAACTGGGTTAGAAGTGTTAAATCTCCTGGGAGTAATCTTACCAGAAAATCCCAGCCAGTTAGATGTTCAAAGAGGATTGGAAGAAACGGCTTCCCTATTAGCTGGACGAGAAATCGCAGACTTAATTAATTCACCAAAGATGACGGCATCAGAACCGCGTTCAGCAATGTACATCCTGACGAATATCAGGGCTGTTGCATTTTTGGTGTCACCATTGCTGATGATACTGATTTTGTGCAAGATGGTCAATTTATCAATCAACTATGGCAATACTACTTGGTCACCACTGGGTTATGCTAGCTACGGACTTGTTCTATGTGGAATTGTTCAAGACATTGAACGCGGTTATCAATTTAGCAAATTAGCTCTGGGCTTGGCAGAACGATTGAATAGCAAAAAAGGGAGTGTTAAAGCATTGCTGGTAGTGAGTGCCAATGTCATGCATTGGAAGGTTCATTTTAGGAAAACAATACCAATACTGGTTGAGTCTTATCAAAACGGAGTGGAAACCGGAGACTTTGAATATGCTAGCTATGCTGCATATGGTGCATGTTATTACTTGTTTTTTGTCGGTGAGTCACTCACCCAACTGGAACAAAAAACGGCAACCTATAGCAAAGCGATCGGTCAAATCAGACGGGAAAACCCGTCGAATTGGCTTACAATGTTATGGCAGACAGTTCTTAATCTGTTAGGTAAGTCTCTTAATCTTAGCCGTTTAATTGGTAGGGTATATGATGAAGAGCAAGCGCTATCGCACGCTGTTGCAGTCAAAGACGGACTTGGAATTTGCTGCTTTTATTTAAACAAAGTTATACTGTGCTATCTATTTGGGGAGCACTATCAAGCTGTACAAAATGCTGTTTTAGCAAGGCAGTATTTTGAAGAGATAACACCATTGATGGTTATACCTTTATTCAACTTCTACGACTCTCTGGTGCTTTTGAGCCTATTTGTTGAGGCTTCAAGCTCCCAAAAAGCAGCTTGGCTGAGTTGTGTTAGTACCAACCAAGAAAAGATGCAAAAATGGGCAGATCACGCCCCAATGAACTATTTGCATAAATATTACTTAGTCGAGGCAGAGAAAGCGCGAGTCTTAGGGCAATTTCTTGAGGCTGAAGAGTTTTATGAACAAGCGATCGCAGGTGCTTCTGAACATGAGTTTATCCAGGAAGAAGCACTCGCGTATGAATTAGCGGCAAAACATTATTTGGCGAGAGGTCGGTCAAAAATTGCCCAAACTTACATGAAAGAGGCACATTATTGCTACGATCGCTGGGGCGCAGCGGCAAAGGTCACAGATTTAGAAACTCGCTATCCGCAGTTTTTCTCGCAGTCTCCCAGGGTGGTTCCCAGATCAATCTCCACCACTTCTGAGACGATCGCCAATACTTCCCATACTGCTTTAGATTTAGCGGCGGTGATGAAAGCCTCGCAAGCAATTTCTCGTGAAATTGAACTGGAGCAGTTATTGCGATCGCTGATGCAGATCTTAATTCAGAATGCTGGCGCTCAAACTGGATATCTAATTCTGGAAAACTCAGGAGAATGGTTGATTGAAGCTGCTTGTGAATTTAATGATGAGAATGTCTGCGATACGCAAGTGCTGCAATCCATTCCAACTGTGGATCAACTGCCTGAATCCATCGTTCAATATGTGATTCGGACTCAGGAATCTGTGACTTTAAACGATGCGATTTGCGAAGGTGCTTTTATTAATGAGCTATACATTCAACAACACCAAACCAAATCGATTCTCTGTTTGCCGCTGCTGAATCAAGCCAAGCTAGTCGGCGTGCTGTATTTAGAGAATCAGCTAGCGGCGGGAGCATTTACACCAGAGCGTACACAGGTCTTGCATTTACTATCAACCCAGGCAGCGATCGCCATCGAAAATGCCAAACTCTACTCACAGCTACGGGCCAGCAAAAATGAACTAACTCAATTCTTTGAAGCGATTCCGGTGGGAATCGTCGTTGCGGATACAACAGGTCGCCCTTGCTACTCCAATCAACAAGCAACCCAGCTAGTAGGCAAAACGTTCGATCCTGCCCTGAGTGTGAAGCAATTGGCAAAGATTCATCAAGTTCAGTTAGCGGGAACGGATCAACCCTATCCGACTGAGCAAATACCGATCGTCCGAGCACTGAGCGGCGAACGCACCAAGGTTGATGATATAGAAATCCAGCGAGACGACACCACAATTCCAATTGAGGCATGGGGAACGCCTGTTTTTGATGAACAGGGCAATGTGGCTTATGCGATCGCTACCTTCCAGGACATTACCGAGCGCAAACAAGCCGAGAAACTACTTGCCGACTATAACCGTACCCTGGAGCAACAAGTCGTGGAACGAACGGCAGCTTTGCAGGCAAGCGAAGCCGCACTCCGCGAACGAGAACAAGAGTTACGGCTGATCACTGATGCTCTCCCTGCCCTGATTAGCTATGTCGATATAAATCAGCGCTATCAGTTTGTTAACCGAAACTTTGAAGTTTGGTTCTGTCGTAGTCGAAATGAAATTCTGGGCAAGTCTATCCGCGAACTTTTGGGTGAGGCGGCTTACCAAGTTGTTCAAGTTTATGTCGATCGAGTGCTGGCAGGAGAGACCGTCACCTATGAGGCAGAAATGCCTTATCCGTTTGGCAACAAGTATGTCAGTGCTACTTTCATCCCCGATTTTGATCGCCACAATCGAGTCAGAGGATTATATGGTCTAGTTACGGACATTAGCGATCGCAAACGAATAGAGGACGCACTACGGCAAAGCGAAGCAAACTATCGCAACTTAATAAAAACTGCGAACTCAATCATCATTCGCTCTGATATGCAAGGGCGAATTCAATACCTAAACGATTACGGGCTGAGATTTTTTGGCTATGAGGAACATCAGATTTTAGGGCGTACCCTCTTAGAAACGATCGTTCCAGAGACTGAAACCTCTGGGCGAAATCTCAAACAATTTGTTCATGATGTGATTCACAACTTTAAATCTTACTCGCCTGAATCTTACTTTCAGTCCGAGAATGAAAACTTGTGTCGAGACGGCAGGCGAGTTTGGGTCGCGTGGTCAAATCAAGCGATTTTGAACGAGCAGGGAGAGTCAGTTGAAATTTTATCGGTTGGACATGACATCACCCAGCGAAAACAGGCAGAAGAAGCTTTACAGCGCAGTGAAGCCAAGTTCCGCAATATCTTTGAAAACTCCCAGGTCGGCATCTTCCGCACTCGCCTCTCGGATGGATTAATTCTCGATGCCAATCAACGCTTTGCGGATCTATTTGGCTTTGATTCACCAGAGGAAGTGATCGGGCTTAAACACGGCACAGACTGTTATGCGAATCCGAGCGATCGCCAGCGAGCCATTGAGTTGCTAGAGCAGAATGGTGAACTGCAAAACTTTGAAGTGAAATTGCAAAGACGAGATGGCACATTGTTTTGGGGACTTTACTCGACTCGCCTGAATGCAGCCGATGAATGCATAGACGGCGTGATTGCAGATATTAGCGATCGCGTATCAGCAGAAGCCGCACTACAAGCCTCAGAGACAGAGCTACGGGCTTTAATTGCAGCCATTCCCGATCCATTATTTGTACTGACTGCTGAAGGGAAAATCCTCAATATGACCATCATGGAGCCGCATCTGCGATGTGAACTCACTGAGGAGATGATTGGTAAAACCATGCATCAATTCGGAAAGGAACAAGCCGATGAATTCGTTGGGTATATTCAGCAGGTGCTGAGAACCCAACAAATCCTCACAGTCGAGTACAGTATGGTTCTGAATGGACGAGAAACCTGGATTTCGGCGCGTATTGCACCGTTCCGCCACGAGCAAGTAATTTGGCTGGCGCGAGATATTACGGTTCACAAGCAAGCAGAAGCAGCCTCGATTCTGGAAGAACGCAACCGCATGGCACGCGAAATTCACGATACACTAGCCCAGGCGTTTACAGGCATTCTCATCCAGGTCGGTGCAGCAACTCAAGTGCTAACAGATGAGCCAGAAGCCACCCAAGCGCATTTAGACACGATCGAGGAATTAGCACGCACCGGACTCAGTGAGGCGCGGCGATCGGTCAGAGCGCTCCGTCCTCAGTTGTTAGAGTCAGGCGATTTATCGAGTGCGCTCCAGCGTCTCGTAAACCAGATGAGAGCGACGACTGATACTGCTCTGATTTACAAAGTTCAGGGGATAGCCTATCCATTACCCGCCGAGGTTGAAAATAACTTACTCCGGATTGGACAGGAAGCCTTGACTAATGCAATTAAATATGCTCAAGCTGGTGAAATTCGCGTCGAGTTAGTATACGACAATGGACAGTGCATCTTACGAGTTAAAGATGATGGACAGGGCTTTGGAGTGGGTAGTGTCCCATTGAGCAGTGGGTTTGGTTTATTAGGAATGAGCGAACGAGCCGAACACATGGGAGCGCAACTGCTGATCGGGAGCCAACCAAAGCAGGGAACAGAAATCGTTGTTATTGTCGATCGCAAGTGAGCATTATGATTAGCCAACCTACCCCGATTCGCGTTCTCATCGTTGACGATCATTCCATTGTCAGGCAAGGGTTAGCAACGATTATTAATCGCGATCCGGAAATGACGGTAGTTGCTCAGGCAGAAAATGGGCAACAGGCGATCGCCCACTTTCGCGAACACCAACCGGATGTAACCTTGATGGATTTGCGGATGCCGCAACTATCGGGAGTTGAAGCCATCAGCGCGATTTGTGCTGAATTTAAACCTGCCCGAATTATCGTTCTCACCACCTATGATGGTGACGAAGATATCTATCGTGGCTTGCATTCAGGCGCTCAGGGTTATCTGCTCAAGGATGCGAAACCCAACGAGCTTTTGAACGCGATTCGCACAGTTCACCACGGTCAGCAATACATTCCGCCAGATGTGGGTGCAAAACTAGTGCAGCGATTGAGCAACCCAGAACTGAGCGAACGAGAACTAGAGGTACTGGGTTTGATCGCACAAGGAATGAACAACTCAGACATCGCCACGACTTTAACAATTGGTGAAAGTACCGTCAAATCTCATGTGAATCGCATTTTGAGTAAATTGGGAGTGAGCGATCGCACCCAGGCCGTGATTGTTGCCGTTAAACGCGGGATCGTCAGTTTATAAGCAGGTTGTACTCTGGTTGGAATTTGCAGTCCAACTAGAGTTGGAGCGCTTCGACCCCTCAGAGATGGATGGATTGATCAACTGCTGGGTTGGGCAAAAGTTTCAACTGGGAGTGGACGACAGATTAAAAATAGTTGCATATATTGAATTTAGGCAAACACATACGGCAATTGAATTGCAGGATTTGAGTTTGCTTTATACAGGATCGTGGAAAGAGGCTGTAGAGCGTAGTCTCCCGCAGGCATCGCCTATACCATTTTGAAAAAAGAATGCGACAGATAGACCATTGTAGAGACGTGCTGTTTGTCACGTCTCCACCGAGGGATTTGTTGTAATCATTAATTGAATTGGTATTACCATCAGCATTTTTTCCTCGGAGGTGTTCGAGTGAGCCAAAACCAAGATCGCAGTTCATTACTCGTTCCAGCTTCAATACAGGATCACATTCAGGGCGTGTTAACTGCTGCCGTGGTGCTGGTCATGTATGGGGACTATCAATGTCAACAGAGTGCGGACGTTTATAGGTTAATTAAAGTCATCAGACAACAGATCAGTGCTGCTTCTGGGGAAAACGATTTGTGCTTCGTCTTCCGCCATTTTCCGCAGACACAGATCCACCCTCATGCTCAACGAGCAGCCCAGGCGGCCCAGGCAGCCGCAGCCCAGGGACAGTTTTGGCCGATGCATGATACTTTATTTGCCCATCAACAGGGGTTAGAGAATGGTTATCTTGTAGAGTATGCCAATGATTTAAGACTTGATATTCCTCGGTTTCTCAAAGATTTGTCTCAACAAGTTCATGTTGCTCGGATCAATGAAGATATTGAGAGCGGATTACACAGTGGAGTAACGACTGCTCCAGCCCTATTTATCAATAATATTCGGTATACCGGGCGCTGGAAAATAACAGAGTTGATGGCAGCCATTATTGCTGCAAGTCACTAAGTTCCCCGATCCTCGATCCCAATTAAATGTCTAACTGAGGATAATTTTATGACATCCATGTACGAAAAACTCGGTGTCCTTGCTTCAATCGCCTAGTTTTAACTATGGGGTTATACTCAGCAACGCCAGTCCGACGCCACTTGCTTCAAGCCGGGAAACCCGTCCAACGCAGTGGCTCCTCAAGTCGAGCCACTGCTTTGCGGGGGTTCCCACGGCAGTCGCTCATGGGGAGCCAGTGCGTTGGGCGGCTCTGCCGACTTGAAGCAACTGGCGTGGAAACCCCCAAGACCGCGCTGCCTCCCCGTTGTAGCAAGTGGCGTGGGAAACCCTTTCGGCAGTCGCCTACGGAGGGAAACCCTCCCGCAGCGCTGCCTCACCACGCGGCTGGCTCCTCAGCACTACTGAACTTTTGCCTGGTTTGTTATCCATAATAGCCGATTTCTTAACCATGCCCATATCAACAATTACATTTAATAATAGAAGCTTAACTCCCACCCGATTGCAACAAGTGATCGACTATATCAACACTCACCTTGACCAAGATTTATCACTCGTTCAAATTGCCGGAGTCATTAATATCAGCCCTACTTACTTTGCTAGTTTGTTCAAACATGCTACAGGTATTTCCCCTCGTCAGTACGTGATTAAACAGCGGGTAGAGCGGGCAAAACTGCTGCTATCGAAGACGGATTTAATGATTGCAGACATTGCCTTAGAAGTAGGGTTCTCCAGCCAAAGCCATCTAAATCAGCACTTTAAACGTTTAACCAGTATGACACCGAAACAGATTCGACCCTCGCTATAAGAATCTGACAAATCATCGTAATAATCTGAAAGAAGTCAAGCATTAGTGTCTCAGGCTTGCCCATTAAAAACTGCTATCTTGGGGTAAAAGGCTACGGCTTAGACTCAGCAAACCTCATCCAAATTTGTTTATTTAATTAAAAGATTCAAGACTTACGAAATATCTTCTAAGTATTTCAAGCCTTGAGTGAATAAACATTTCTTCTGGAGAATTTATCTATTGAACATCGGTAAAATTTAAATTTAATTTTTAAATTTTGAATTGTTAAAGGTAATTTAAACATGAAACCTCAACAACAAACTGTGTCTTTACTAATTCGTGAAAATTCTCAAGTCAAAATAACTAACAGGTCTATTAAATTAGAATTATTATTAGATAATTCTCAGATAAATCAGTATGCAAACTTTCAATTCCATAATTATTTGTTTGGACTACATCAAAAATATCAGTCCTTAAAAGAGGGTTTAGTTGCAGACTACATTCCTGAACTCCAAAAGGCAAATCCAGAGTGGTTTGGTATTTCTATAGTTACCACAACTGGTCAAATTTATCAGATTGGAGACTACCAACAGACATTTACTATCCAATCCATCTCCAAACCGTTTGTTTACGGTATGGCATTGGAAAATTATGGAAGGGAAGTTATGTTAAATAAAGTCGGGGTAGAACCAACAGGCCAAGCTTTTAACTCAATTGAGCTAGATCAAAAAAACAATCGTCCTTATAATCCAATGGTAAATGCAGGCGCGATCGCTACGACTGATTTACTTACGGTTGATAGTGCTAGTAAAAGACTTGAACAAATACTAAAGATGTTCAGTTGCTACACCGGACGGGAACATCATCTAGATTGGTCTGTATTCTTGTCAGAAAAGGCAACTGGGAGCAAAAATAAAGCACTTGCTTACTTAATGCATAACTCTGGCATGATTAGTAACAACATTGAGGAAACTTTAGATCTGTACTTTCAACAATGTTCTATTTCAGTTAGCTGTCATGATTTGGCAATGATGGGAGCAACTTTAGCAAATAAAGGAGTCAATCCGCTCACAGGAAAACAGGCACTAAACAAGTATTATGTACAAAATGTTCTCAGCCTGATGCATAGCTGTGGAATGTACGACTTTGCCGGAGAATGGGCTTATCGAGTTGGACTTCCTGCTAAAAGTGGAGTCAGTGGAGGTCTAGTTACTGTTATACCCGGAAAGTGTGGAATTGGTATTTTCTCACCCCTTCTTGATGCCAAAGGTAATAGTGTACGTGCAATTAGAGTTTGCGAACAGATCGCTAGAGATTTTGGACTACATTTATATAATGCTGTAGAACCTATTTGTGACCTTGCATTTTGGATGTAGCAGTCATGATGGCTATTTCACAAGATGGGGGTACGATTCACCAAAGAAAGGCAGAGGGCGTGCGATTCGATGTGGGTGAATCACGGTAATCAGTCCGTAAATAACCCTACCAACCAAATCTAGAAATAGAGAAGGTTGAATTCTCAGACAGATGCAGGTGAAAGTCCTGCCCACCTGACTCTGGTGTGACTCCATATTTATCTTTTATATTCAGTGTGATTGTTAACGGTGAAAGTCCTGCCCACCTGACTCTGGTGTGACTCCTTATCTGTCCACACTAACCAGACTCGATTTCTGGAAGGTGAAGCTGGAAACAGGGCGCAATCAGACATCCGTTGTGGGGTGACACTGGCGCTAACAGGGAGTTCCCAAGGTGAAACAGAGCCTAAAAAAGCAACCAAGCCTTGAACGGGACACAACAAACAAAACCCGATTCCATTGGAGATTTATTCCCGCCGCAAATGTCTTCGATAGCGGCATGAGTCTAGGGAATCCAAAGGTTGAATTGGCTACACCTAAAGGAACGAAATAATCTCTCTGAGGAAACGAATAAAAACGAAACTGAGGGTCTAAGGGAAGGTCGAACCCCAAGTAGGCTGGACGAGTAGCGGAATCCCCTCGTTTCGGGTAGGACAACCCGTAATTGGGTTGAGGTGTTCAGAATACACTCGGCTGGAGTAAGAGCGATGATTAGACACAGTAGAAATACTAGTGAATCCTGGAAAGAACTACCGTGGAAGAAGTTCCGCCGTAACCTATTCCGCCTACAAAAGCGCGTGTATAAAGCTGTTCGAGTTAACGACTATCGGAAAGCTCGGTCACTACAAAAGCTGATTCTGAAATCCACTTCGGCTAGATTACTGGCGATTCGGCAAGTAACACAGCTAAATGCTGGAAGTGCGACCTGAAAAAGGTCAACTAAATTGAGACTCCGTAGTCTCTCTGGGATTTCTACCCCAGACCCTTATAGAGTAACCCGTAACTAACGGTACGTCACAACCGAGTAGGCAACGAAAAAGTTGGAGTGCAGACGCTAAAAGTAGCCGTAGCTGCCAGGGTCAGGCAGTGGGGAGCAAGAGGGAAAGACGTAGAAGGATGAACATAGTCTAAGGTATTGATTAAATCACGTCACTTTAGAACGAGCCAAATGACTCCTGGACTAAGGCTCGAACCCTGAAAGTCCCCACCATTGCAGACAGAGCATGGCAATGCCTTGCAAAATATGCTTTGGAACCAGCACACGAAGCAACATTCCACTCCCGGAGCTACGGGTTTAGGACAGGACGCTCGACGCACGATGCTCAGAAAATCCTGTTTACAAATCTACAATCCAATCACCACGGAAAAGATAAACGAGTCATTGAGCTTGATATCGAAAAATGCTTCGACAGGATTTGCCACAAAACAATTATGGATCATCTGATTGCCCCCAAAGGGCTAAAACTCGGTATATTCCGATGCCTAAAAGCAGGAGTGAATCCAGAATTTCCGGAACAAGGAACGCCGCAAGGTGGAGTGGTAAGTCCGCTTTTAGCTAACATCGCACTCAACGGAATTGAGGAAATTCACAACTCGGTAAGATATGCCGACGACATGGTATTTATCCTCAAGCCAGAAGACGATGCCAACATAATACAAGCCAAAATCAGCCAATTCCTAGCAGACAGGGGAATGAATATCAGCCAGAAGAAGACCAAGCTAACCGCTACGACTTCGGGCTTTGACTTCCTTGGCTGGCACTTTCAGGTGCAGAGCAACGGAAAATTTAGATGTGTCCCTTCAGCGGACAACTTTAAAATATTCCGTCAGAAAGTAAAGCGCATTGTCAACAACTCGAATATTGGTGCTACAACAAAGGCTCTCAAATTAGCCCCTGTAGTCAGAGGATGGAGGAATTACCATCGCTACTGCAAGATGAACGGTTCACAATTCTCGTTGTACCATATCCAGCGCAGAGCATTTAGGGTGTTCAACAAGGAAACCAAACTAAACCGCGAAACTAGCAAGAAATTGCTCGATAAAGCGTTCCCCAAGGTTCCTTACTCCGAAAACAAGCACGTCAACGTCAAAGGCACAAAATCACCTTTCGATGGAGACATCGCCTACTGGAGTTAACGTAACAGCAAACTCTACGACGGCGAAACCTCTTTTGCCTTAAAACGGCAAAACCATACTTGTGCAGCCTGTGGACTTAAATTCCTATCTGATGAGAAAGTTAACCTACATCACAAAGATGGGAACCACTCCAATTGAAAAAAGAATAATCTGATAGCAATCCATGAAAGCTGTCACGATTACCTGCACATGAGCAAACCAGAGCATCGGGAGCCGGATGCACGGAAACGCGGCATGTCCGGATCTAACTGAGAGGTGTGGGAGATAATACTCCCCATCGACTCAACCAGAGGGCAGAAGGCAGAAGGGAAGATTTTGTTTTCTCTCTGCCAAAAGGGTTTGAAGCTAGGCTGTTGACTTTGTTGGTTTTTAGGCGATTTTGCGGAAAATTATTCGTGTTCAGATTCTCGATTTTTTTCATCTCTCGGAATATGTGTGGGCAGTAGCGAAAGCAGC
>NZ_JCACKM010000141.1:0-17744 GCF_059505385.1 Desmonostoc vinosum | reverse complement strand
ACCACTGATTTGGAGTACCGAATTCAGTGGGGGACGAGGGCGCGAATTAGTTAAAGTCGATTTTTACTTGGGATGACAATCATCGCAAAATAGGGCACTTTAGCCGGATCGACTTCATCAAGTGGTATGATACGTTGCTGTGCCATTGTGGCTCGCTCAATATATCTAGCCCGCGATGCTAATCCTAGCTTATGCAGGATATCCCGCACTTTCGGAAAGTGACGACCTAGTTTCATAATTGCTGCTGCATCAGTTGTCAGTAATTGTGTAGTTAGTTCTTCTGCTGAGAGAGGAGCAGGTAAAACGGTGAGGATATCGTTGTAGTAGGTAAAGGGTACACTCAAGGCGACTGGACAAGCCATCAGCGAGGAAACACCGGGGACAACTTCTGTTTGATATTGCTCAGATAACCTGGTGAAAACATACATAAAGGAACCGTAGAAAAACGGATCGCCCTCGCACAGCACTACTACATCTTGCCCTGCGGCTAGATGTGCGGCGATTGGTTCAATTTCTTTGTCGTAAATAGACTTGGCTTTTTCTGGTTCTAGGGCGCGGGGGAGGTGAAACAGCACTTCAATTTGGTTGCCCGTGAGATATTGTGCAACGATCGCTCGCGCTATACTCTCTTTATCTGTGGCTGATTGATAAGCAATCACCGGGGCTGCCTGTAATAACCGTAATGCTTTGAGTGTCAATAGTTCCGGATCGCCCGGCCCGACACCAATTCCATAAAGACGACCTTTGGTTTTGAGATTCATTCTTCCTCCATTGCCAGGGCATTCACTGCGGCGGCGGCGATCGCACTGCCACCACGCCGACCATGTAAAGTGAAAAATGGTACATTTGCGCTGTCTGCTGCTAGTGCGGCTTTCGACTCGGCTGCACCAACAAAACCGACTGGAAAGCCCAAGATGACAGCAGGTTTGGGCGCTCCTTCTGCCAGCATTTCTAATAGTCGAAATAGGGCTGTGGGTGCATTGCCAATTGCTACCACTGCCCCTTGTAAGTGCATTTGCCATAATTCTAAGGCGGCTGCTGACCTCGTAGTACCCAAGCGCTGAGCCATTTCTGGTACTTCAGGATAGTTGAGGGTGCAGATAACTTGGTTGTTTGCTGGCAAGCGCCGCCTGGTAATACCTTCTGCAACCATGCGGCAATCGCATAAAATTGCCGCTCCTGCGGCTAGTGCTGCTCGTCCAGACTGCGCCGCTGTCTGTGAGTATCCCAAGTCACTGACAATATCCGTCATTCCACAGGCATGTATCAGACGCACAGCCACCTTAGCTACATCTGGTGGTAACAGATCAAGGTTGGCTTCCGAGCGGATAATCGCAAAGGAATTACGGTAAATTTCGCTGGCATCTCGGATATATTCAGACATGCAATTTTATACCAATTCAAAATTCAAGGTGCGCTGAAAGCGCACCAAAGCTCTTATAGAAGGGTTAGTTATCACTGTTCCCTGGTATGATTATGGAATAACTGCTTTAATTGAGCGATCGCATATCGATTGGTAAATTCACCAAAGGACTCGCCGGAATGTGTACGTTTTAATTTATACACAGTTAATATTTTTTCTATTAACGCAGGCAGTTCAGCAAAAGTTATATATCGGTAAAGTTCACGTCCAAATTTCTGGTGATTATTACCATTACCAACGTAAAGGTGATAGCCCTCCATAGTTTGATTGTCTACCTCAAATTTGACACCAAGCAGAGTCATATCACTTTTGCCATGTTGGGCACAGGATTTTTCGCAACCACTCAAGTGAATATTAACTGGGTATTCCAGGGTGATACGAGTTTCCAGATACTCTGCCAATGCTAGTGCATCACCTTTGGTATCAGTAGCAGCAGCAGTACAACCACGCTTACCAGAACAAGCAACCAACGCACTTTTAATACTACTTGTTGAGCTATCAAATCCTAACAAAGCAAGTTCACTCTGGACACGAGCAACCCATTGCCGAGAAATATCAGGAATCAGTAAATTCTGCCAAGGAGTTAACCTGAGAGTACCACTGCCGTATTTTTCTGTTAAATCAGCTAAACCCCGCATCTGCAAACTCTCTAGCCGTCCTAGAGGCAAGACAACACCTACATAAAATAAACCTAACTGCCGTTGGGGATGGGTGCCGATGTGTTGATAAGAGGCAGCACTTCGGCTCCCTTCGACTTCACTCAAGGCAAGTTGCTTAGTCACCAGGGGTAGTAGACGCTGCTCAACTTGCTGAAGATAATTGTTGCAACCTACATTATTCAGCAAATCTCTGATCCGCAGCTTGCTATTATTGCTACTCTCTATGTAGTCTAAGTAGACATCTACTAAAGCAGCTAAAACTTTTAAGCATACCTCTGGTGGTAACAAAATTCCCATGTCGCTGGGTGGTTCTCCCTTTGCACCTACACTGAGAAAAAGGCGAAAGTAAACACTACCATCAATTAAGACAGCAGCGAACATGATATCGTTAAGGCGATCGCATACCGACACCGCCCCACCACCATCAAAGCAAACGCTAAATTTTGCAGGTAATCTAGATAACTGATTGTGTACGGCAATGTACTTATCCCAGTCTTGGATAAAACAGCGAGTGTCAATCAATTCTTGCGAATCGATACCAGCTGTTGGGCTGGTCATAATGTTGCGAATATGGTCTACAGCAGGATTGTGAGAACCTAGTCCCATTTCCTGTAAATGCTGCAAGACTTTAGCATTGATGCTTGTGTGAATTTCTCGGACTTGCAGATTAGCGCGATTAGTCACATCGACATAGCCACCCCCATACTGATCTGCTATATCTGCGATCGCGCGGCACTGTTTACTATCCAGGATTCCACCTGGTATCCTGATCCGAGATAAAATCCCATCTTGAGCAGGTGTAGCATAAAATAAGCCAGGACAACTGGCAAATCCAGACAACAAGACTATAACTCCTTCCCCGTGCGACGCAGGGAGTAGACGATCAACGTGTCTTCAGGACACTCTTGAGAGTTGGCATTCTGACTTACTCAATTTTGGATTTTGTTCAGTCTTGGGTTCTTGGCATCCCGACCATCTAAAATCTCAAATTGCTTTACAGCTGCGGCACAGTCCCGGAATTTCACCGGAGTTTCCCAACTCCAAGCTTTAGTAATTTAGCATAACAAAGCAGTTATGCTAATTCGTAATTCGTAATTCGTAATTCAGACAGGGTGACAAGGAAGCGGAGGGGAGAGCCTCTTTTTCTTTTTCCATTTGCGAACTGCTTTTACCCCCAAAAAAGCACCAGTTGCTATCTGCGCTAATATCAGTGAAGGCTCAGGAACAGGCTGAGAATCGCTCGTGAGGGTTTTAAAAGCTAGTTCTCCAATAGCTTGATGTGCAGCACTGGTAGGATGAAGATCATCCCAAAACAAATACTCATCTGGATTACTACAAATCTCTGGTGCAGATGATGGGGGAAAACGGAATAGGATAGAGTTCGCCAAGCAAGGAGACTCTACATTTGTCAAACCAAAACTTGATGGATTATCGACAGCATCATTGAATAGTTTGGCAACATCTAGAGTTTTGAGGTTAATTCCAGGTAATTTACTCAGTTGTCCTAAAGATTGGGAAAGTCCTAAATTGTGCCCATCAACTAGTAGCTTAAGCCCATTAGTAACCGTTTCGCCCCGACTTACAGCAATTGGTGTTTCACCCAAAGGTGGTAAGTTAGTAACTAAAAAATTTCGCGCTCCTGAGTCAAACAGAGTTTTCACTGCATTAGATAAATTAGCGACTGGTTCAGCTGGGTTTGTCACACCGCCACCTAAGTAATCGTTAGCACCAGCCCACAAAACATAAAGTGCATTGGGATCAGCTACTGCATTCGCTGTTTTAAATTGATTAATCTGTTGTGTTAATCCTACGTAACCAGGCAAGGTAGAAATAGGAAAAGGAATAGTGTTTCGATCACCAGTGGTGGCGCTATTAACAGCAAAGTTAACCCCTGTAGGCCCTGTTCCTCCTGTAGTTCCAGAGATTGGTGGCAGCGAAAGTCCTAACTTATTTGCTAGGGTATCTACCCATATCGGGCCATTAGAAAATCGCCCATCAAAATATCCAAATGAACTAGGAGGAATAATTGGTATGGCGTTGTTGATTGAATTCGCGTTCTCAGTAATTTTCTTTGAATTGCCAGTATCAGAAAGACTGTCACCAAAAATAAACAATCGACTAAAGTTTACTGCTGCTGCCTGTGCTGCCGTCTGAGTCAGAACTACAAATGTCAAAGGTAACGAAGTGAAGAATGCTGTCCTGCACATTTGAGTAAAAGCTTGCCGAATGTACATTCTCAATTTCCTCCAGAAAGATATTATGGGAACCTGGCTTGATTCATGAAATTTTTTAAATTAAATGCTTCAATTTTACAGAGGTCATATTTAATTTTTGAAAAGAACTAAGTACATCTCTAGCTTTTTTCTTTCCTATCCCCTGTTTCTTAAATGCACTAAGCATACCTCTACGCTTAAGCAAGCTAGCAAGAGTGTCTTTGACAGGAGAAGTGTTCCTTGATTTGTATTTAAGATTATCGCCTGTTTTCGCAATATTTCTTAGCTAATTTAAATTTTTGTCAGTGTTTTTATCTAATCTTTAAATTAGTACTTAAGTATTGACAGAGATTTAATTATGTGCAGACTCAGTAAATAATTTATGACAAAGAAATGGCTTTCTATCGTTGGTATTGGTGAAGATGGGTTACAGGGGTTAAGTCCGATCGCTCATTCTTTGATTGATCAAGCGGAAATTTTTGTAGGCGGCGATCGCCATCTGGCAATGCTACCCCTAAATGACCAACGTCAGCAAATAGCCTGGGTTTCCCCCATCAGTGTTTCCATAGAAGAAATTATCCAACGTCGAGGTCAGTCAGTCTGTGTACTAGCAAGTGGCGATCCGATGTGCTACGGCATTGGTGTAACCCTAAAGGGGCGAATTCCTATTTCCGAAATCACGATTATTCCTGCACCTTCAGCTTTTAGCCTGGCCTGTGCCAGACTGGGTTGGCCTCTAAGCGAAGTGGAAACTTTAAGTTTAACTGGGCGTCCACCTTCCCTACTCCAGTCTTACATCTACCCCAAAGCGCGGTTATTAATCTTGGGCGAAGGCAAAGAAACACCAAGTATCGTTGCTAAAATATTGACAAATCGGGGTTATGGTGATAGCAAAATTACTGTGTTAGAACGCATGGGTGGCAGTCAGGAACGGATTGTAGAAGGTACGGCTGCGTCTTGGAGTAAAACCGAATTGGCTAATCTGAATACGATCGCAGTAGATTGTCTAGCCGATGCTGGAGTTATCCCTTTACCAAGACTACCAGGATTGCCGGATTATGCCTACTACCACGATGGACAGTTAACCAAGCGGGAAGTTAGAGCCATCACCTTAGCAACTTTAGCTCCCACACCAGGAGAATTGCTTTGGGATGTTGGTGCTGGTTGTGGCTCAATTTCCATCGAATGGATGCGGAGTCATCCTCAGTGTCAGGCGATGGCGATCGAACAGAACTCATCTAGACTGCATTACATCGCAGATAACGCCGCCTCTTTAGGTACACCTAACTTGCAAATCATTACAGGTAAAGCGCCTGATGTCCTGCAAAACTTGCCCACACCTGATGCTATATTTATCGGTGGTGGAGTTACAGCAGCAGGACTTTTTGATACTTGCTGGACAGCATTGCGATCGGGTGGACGTTTAGTCGCAAACGTCGTCACAGTAGAAGGCGAGCAAACATTATTTAAATGGTATGAGCAAGTCGGTGGTCATCTCACCCGTATTGCCATCCAACGTGCCGAACCCATTGGGAAATTTTTGGGCTGGCGAGCAATGGCCCCTGTAACTCAATGGATAGTTATGAAAACTGGGGACTAGGGGAGCAGGGGAAAGAATTAGAGATAAATCATTTGTATCAAGTTTTACCCTTTAACCCCACTACCAGTGTCTGTTGGCACAATGTAGCGCTGTAAAAATAGAAATACTACAAGAACAGGGGCGATCGCAATTACTGAGCCAGCTGCCACTAACCGCCAGTTTTCAGAAAACGTCCCTTCTAGCTTTCTCACTCCTAAAGGTAGAGTATAAAGATTTTCGTCTTGGATAATAATCAAAGGCCACAAAAAATCACTCCAAGCGCCAATAAACACAAAAATAGCCAGAGTCACAAGTGCTGGACGGATTGCTGGCAACATTACAAACCACCACAAGCCTAACTCAGAGCTGCCATCCATCCGAGCGGCTTCTTCTATTTCTTTAGGGATACTCATAAAAGCTTGCCGCAAGAGAAAAATACCAAAAGCAGAAGCTAAGCTAGGAAAAATAATTCCCAAATAACTGTTTGTCAAACCCAATTTGACTGTCAAAATGTAAAGGGGAATCATCACGATCTGGAAAGGAATCATAATTGTAGAGACGATCGCAATAAAAATCCAATCTCGCCCTACAAATGACAATCGAGCTAAAGGATAAGCAGCTAAAGCACAAAACAGCAGATTCAAACCAACAGTCAGCACCGCCACCAAAGTACTGTTGTAAAGATACTGCCCGAAAGGTAAAGATTGCCACACCTCAGTAAAGTTAGCCAGTGTCGGTTGACTTGGCAACAACTGTGGCGGCGACTGCAAAATGTTTTCCGTTGCCGATTTGAAAGCTGTACTGACCAGCCAGAATAGCGGAAAGAGCGTTAAGATGGCGATCGCTGCTAAAATGACATAAATTAACACAATATTTAATTGTAAATTGCGCTTGAAAAAATTCATAATTAACCTGAATCTACTGATTTGAAATGCAATAATTATAAACCTTGAAATTCCTCAAATAATTACTTTGCTGTGCAATAAAATTATATAAAATTCTCGGGACTAGAAATTAGAGACTAGACTGTACTTCATGCGATTGGGAACTGCTATAATAACCATATCAACCCAGCCTATAGTGCCGGAAAATTTTTGGTTTTGGAATTAAGCATGGGGATAGAGAATTGGGAAGAGTTTTTATAATTCTCAATCCTTCCTACCTCTATCCCCACAAATTACGAATTACGCGCTTCGCAGCGGTAGCGAGTCCTCGATAGCGTTAGCGTTAGCGAAGCGGTAGCGAGTCCTCGAGCGTCAGCGGTAGCGAGTCCTCGAGCGTCAGCGGTAGCGACACAGGAGCGTCATTACGAATTACGAATTACGAATTATAAGGCTGTGGCTCTCTCAAGCGTTGAGCAATTTGTTCTCGCCTATGCCTTGCTAGTTCACTATAAAGCCTTTTACGAGACAGATTTACGCTGCCAACTGGTTCATGTTCTAACAAAGTATGCCAAGGGGTAAAAAACATACCTTCATCTAAACGTTTACGTTCTTCAAAGTCAAATTTCTGACTGGGAATCCGGACGGTTGCAACTTTAATTAAAGGTGAATCACTCTCTTGCCATTCTTGGATGTGGTTTTCAATTGGTGTCTTATCCTCATCAACGTAAAACTGAACGAAAAAGTCAAAATACGCATCTCGGTTTTCTTCTGTTAAATATTTCACCATCGCTTCCCGCAGATAGTTTTGTGATTCTGGAAGTGTTGTCAATGGTTGTTCAAGCTGTTGAGATTTGACAGACATTTTCACGATATTATCGCCAAATTTAAATGGAGCCATACTCCAATATTGAATTAACAAAGGATTCCCTACTTTCTTGCTACCAAGTTTTTGTAAGATAGCGAAAGCCGGAGCAAGTTCTTCCATCCTTTCTTGGCTCAATTGACCACTGCCTGCTTTGAAAATATCGGCATAGTCACGAATATTTTTTGTAAAGAAAGTAGGATAACTATTGAGCGTAAAATCTTGAGTTTTTTCTTCATCATCCAAAATTTTTTTCCCATCTACATTCATTACTTTGATAGAAATACCTCGGACATCAGGTTCACTATCGGAGCGTAATTTACCACGGCTTTCTGGCGCACCGCCACTGGAAAAGCGAATCCAGGCTGGGTAAGTTTGAGGTGTTTTGCACAAACCTACTCTCAAATATTCTGGAAGATTTGGTTCAATAATGAACTCTCCCCAAAGTAGTCCATGACTTTTAGTATGAATTTGGCGCAGATCTGGCCCTGTTCTTTGTTGAGCTTGGAGGCTAGTTGCAATAATCTCATCGATCATTGCTTCTTGCTCAGTTGTCGATGAAGTTGGATTAATCATTGTGATTATGACTGAGATCTAACACTTGGCAGATTAAAACAAAAATTTCGATATTTGATGAACAATACTAAATTCTTTATCCTTTGCAGCTTAAAATCTTTTGCCAATTCCCAATTCCCATTTTCAAACTAAACCATTTTCGGTAAAAATAGCTTGTAACGGTTTATCCCAAGGATCAATAGGTAGTTGTGGTAAACAAGCATAATCAAACACAATGCCGATCGCTTGTTTATTTGCCCACTCTGGTAAGCTGAGCAAGCGATCATAATACCCACCGCCATAACCTAAGCGGTATCCTTGATAATCACAAGCCACGCTGGGAATAAGAATTAGATCCACTTTTGCAGGCTCGACGGTTGTGGCTTGAGGATGTGGTTCAACAATTCCATAAGCGCCACTTTGGACAGCATCTTGAGGTGTCCAAAAATGCCAACTAAGGGTTTTACCAACGCAGCGAGGAAAACCCCAACGGTATTTATTATCTGCAAACAAGGGACTGAGATCAGGCTCTTGACGGAAGCTGAAATAAGCGAGTATTGTTTTTGCTTGGAAGAATACAACAGAGTTTTGTAGCTGGTTACAGATGCGATCGCTCCTTTGTTTCCATTCTTGATGAGGCATTGATTGACGTATTTGAAGAAGCGATCGCCGCAGTTCTGATTTATTCATTTTAGGGCGTTGCTGAATCATAGGATGAAATATGATGGATTGAAATCTCAAACTCTCTAACTGGACATGATATGATTTTTGACTCAAAAAAAATAGCAGATACCTGCCAATAGCAAGCATCTGCAAAATTCTTTTAAAATTGGCTGTTTAATTAAATTCCGAAAAACCTCAAAATATTAAAGATAACGCCCAGAGGGCCAGCTATAGTACCCAAGGTATCACCAGTCTTGGCGATGCCAGAACGGTTGACTATCACGACATCGTTATTGCGAAGTATGGGATTTGTTTGCTCATTAATACCTTGAGAGAAATCTACTTTTACTTCACGTTTAGTAACAGAACCATTGGGATTAAGACGAACCAAATCTACAGTAGCCCGGCTAGCTCTGGCATCGTTAAATCCTCCAGCCGCTAGTAGTGCTTGATTTAAAGAGCTATTTGGTTGAATATCTACAGCTCCTGGTCTCTTGACTTCGCCTACTACACCAACTTGAATACGTGCTGGGGACAAAGAGGTAGTGGCTAATTGAGTTGCTTCTGCTGGGTTAACTTCTGTTGCTGTCGGAATTACAATTGTGTCTCCGTCTTGTACAATTATGTCTTGATTGATATCACCACTCTGCAATAATTGCCAAAGATTGATATCTATTGTTTGTTCTGAGCCAACTCTTGTAGGTCTGCGTAGCGTAATAGTACGGATATTAGCTTGTGGTGTAATTCCTCCAGCTAGTTGAATTGCCCGTGTGATGTTTGGCAAACCACTGCCACTAGTTCCACCCGCTTGTCCGTCTGTACTACCTGTTGTGACAAGGTATGAACCGGGACGGTTAACTTCACCAATAACCGCTACTGTGCGGGGTCTGGTTTGGTCGGCGGCAAAGTTGGCAGCAAACAAGTTACGTGCTTCGGCGACGTTAAAGGTGGTTGCAGTTGGCACAACTATGGTGTCTCCATCCCGTAAGGTAATATCTTGTGGTAATCTCCCTGTTTGTATCAGTTCCTTTAAATTAAGTGTGATGACTTGCTCGGAAGCAGAGCGTCCCAGTTTACGCCGTAATTGTACTTGGGTTACGTCTGCCGCTAATGTCACCCCTTGCGCTGTTGTTAGTGCTGCTAAGACGGTGGGGTATTGTACACCAGGGTTATCTCCTGCGCCTCCTTGCAAATTGAGAGTGTAAGATCCCGGACGTGTGACTTCTCCTGCAACCAAAACATTGATGGGACGAGGTGATAAAAGGTTGACTGAGATTAAGGGACGTTTGAGAAAGCGTGAGTATCTTCTGGCGATTTCGTCAGCAGCCTGTTCGGTTGTCAGTCCGAGAAGAGGTACACTGCCAATTAAGGGTAAGTTGATCGCGCCACCTGGAGGAATTTGATATTCACCCGTATATTCTGGTACTTCAAATACATTTACACGGATGCGATCGCCACCTCCCAAGGAATAGTTAGTATCTATGGTTGTAGTTTGTGTAGGTTGTAATCTTGGTTCTGGGTTGGGTGATGTTGTTTGTGCTGTAGGAAATCCTGGTTGTCTCTGAGCTAGGCTGGCAGATGGCACAGCGATACTGACAGCCACTAAAAAAACCACAGATGTAACTGGCTGGATAAGAAATTTCAAAAAACCTGTGTTAAGCATATTTACCTGAGACTCTGAGACTACAATCAATTAAAGTATTGTCTAAATATTTTACTTTCGACTATACTTAAGTATTCAAGTTCCCTGTCATTCTTATTTTCGTTGAAAAGTGTCAGTTTCCGGTGAAAGTTATTTATTGAATTTGAATTTTTAGTAAAGTTAATTTAAAGCTGAAGCAGCTTAAATATCACAATCTTCAATCAAGATAAGACTTGTATAATAAGCAACCTTTCTATGGCTTTATCTATTAGCCTGGGGATTCATACAGAGTTGGTTTTTGAGATTAGTACAGCATCTAAGTTGCACAACTTATCAATACTATTCACACAGTTTACATGAATACTGAATAATAGTATGTTTTCTAATAAAAAGTATTTAGACATAAGAAATCAGTGGGCGAATAGAACTCGCTATTACACAAACAAAGTCCACCTCCGTGGACTTGATGAAATAACCCGCGCAGGCGGGTTTTGTCTGTGTAGCTATAGTTAATTAAGTTTTTCTCATTTGGATCTGTTGAATAAAAAATTCTTCCAAAGAATAGCGGGATAAATTAATCGCAATAATTTGTCCCCCCATGAGACGGAGACTGGCCAGAAAATCGTAATAATCATCTTGGAGTGTGCCCTGCCAAGAACCATCAGGTTGATATATTAAACTGGGTATCCATTTTTGCAGAACTTCCCAATCACCACCTTGACCTTTAACGTAATATGTATCGTTTTTACCTAAGAGTTGATTGAGAGAACCAGAGCAAATTAATTCACCTTGAGCAAGAATAGCAATGCGATCGCAAATTTGCTCTACCTCTGAGAGAATGTGACTGTTAAAAAAAATCGTCTTCCCAGCAGCTTTGAGTGATAAAATTATCTCTCGCATTTGGTAGCGTCCCACCGGGTCAAGACCAGACATCGGCTCATCCAAAAATACTAACTCTGGATCATTAATTAACGCCTGCGCCATGCCAACACGCTGTAACATTCCTTTAGAGTAGCGGCGTAGGGGCTTTTTGCGAGCATCGGCAATTGATAAGCCTACTAACTCTAGCAATTGAGGAATGCGTTGACGTTGTATACTTTGGGGAATTTCAAATAGCCCAGCAGCTAGCTGCAAAAATTCCCAACCCGTGAGATACTCATATAAGTAAGGGTTTTCGCTTAAGTAGCCGATATGTCGTTTAACATGGCGATCGCCTAGTGCCTCACCTAACAATAATCCTTTCCCAGAAGTAGGGCGAATAATTCCTAGCAATAATTTTAAAAGAGTAGTCTTACCAGCACCATTGGGCCCTAATAATCCAAAAGTTTCCCCCTTGTGAACTGTTAAAGAACAGCTTTTAAGAGATATAACTTTCTGATTCAACCAAAAGCCAGTACGGTAAACTTTTCGTAACTCAGAAGTTATGACTACTGGCAGAGCGTCATGAGTATCTATTTGAGAATCAGGATTGTCTACAACAGACTTCATCTCGGTTAAATTACCAATTACCAACTTGGTGTAAATTACAAATTATCCACTAGGCTGATAATAACCATCACTATCAAGTGTGTCAATTAAAGCAGCGCTGAGTCTTAAGTACTGAGTACTAAGTTTCACATTACTACTTATGCAAAAGCAACTTAAGTTATAGACTAAAATAGGCAAGTTTCTTGTGAAATCGTCTAACTTGAGTTATGAGGTTACACTCAGGACTCAGCACTAATAAATATATTTGAGTAAATATAACTACTGCCAGATATTGGCAAAAAAAACACCTGCTACAATTTTCATACCAGTTTTTAGCCAAAGTTCAATGCGATCGTAGTGAAAACAATTCCGATAAACTTCTTCCATCTAAGTAAACCAGGTTCATAGACCATCGTAATATAGGATACTTTGCAATGCTCTCCACAAAGACATTCAAAATGAGCAGCACAATTTCTCAAATCTCCATAAAAATCATCAACCGCGAAGATCAGCAGCTAAATAAGTACACCGGGATGGTACTCTTAATTGTAAACGCAGCTTACCATTGCGGTTACACCCCTTAACACAAGCGATTAGAACAGTTAAACCAAAAGTATGGGAGAGCCTAGTTACACATTCTGAAGTTCTCTTGCAACTATTTTATAGTCATTAGTTGAAAGCTTTGACATCAGCTAATGTGTTTATAAACGACAAAAAAGAGGCTAGGAAAATAAACAAAGATAAGTCTCCTACAAGTGGTTCAAAACCTTGTTTTCAACATGTAATAAAGCTAGAGAACTGGTGTTGAGAGTGCATAGACCCCAAACATTAGACATCAATATTAAATCCTTTGCTTTCAAGTATAGGGATTGCCTAACTACTACAAATAGAACCTGATGAACTATCTGGCTTCAAGTCGCATGAAAATATTTATTTCCTATTCTTTATTTATAGAACAAAAATGTAATATTTTATGCGTAAAAATTAACTAACTTTTGAATATTGAGTTTATCTCATTCATTCGTTAGATTAAAATATAGATTATTAATCTAAAAAGTAGTTTAATATCACGTCTAAAATTCCCATGAATGTTGTAATCATTGGTTGTGGTTATATTGGTTCTGCTGTCGCTCAATATTGGCAGCAAAAAACAAATTTTGTGGTTAGCGCAACCACAACCACTCCTGAACGTGTTTCAGGACTACAAGCAATAGCGCAAAAAATCATAGTCACTAAAGGAAACGACCCAAACAGTTTAAAATCATTATTATATAATCAAGAAGTTGTACTTTTAAGTCTGGGTGCTAAAAGTGGAGATGTCTACGAAGAAACCTATTTACAAACTGCCAAAACTTTAGTTTCGGTCTTACAGCAAACTCCTAGTGTAAAACAGTTAATATACACAGGTAGTTATTCAGTTTATGGTGATAGAAATGGGGTATGGGTAGATGAAGAAACACCACTAGCACCAGCTAACTTAAATGCTCAAATTTTACGAAAAACTGAGGAGATATTGCTTTCAACATCAAATGAAAATCTCAAGGTTTGTATCTTCCGCTTGGGAGGTATTTATGGAACTGGTAGAGAATTAATCAAAATATTTAGACGAGTTTCTGGCACAACTCGTCCTGGTAGTGGTGAAGACATCACAAATTGGATACACCAAGATGATATCGTTGGTGCTATCGAGTTTGCCCGTGAACACCGCTTGCAAGGTATTTATAATTTAGTAGATGATTCACATCTGACTAGTCGAGAATTATTAAACAGCCTGTTTGAAAAACATAATTTACCCAAAATAATTTGGGATACTTCTGTCAAAAGTAGCCGTCCATATAATGCCTGGGTATCGAATGAAAAAATTAAAGAGGCCGGATATAAGTTGCTTCATCCCCAAATAATCTTTTAGCTAATATAGAAATTGCGAAATATGCAAACATCTATAGCAGTTCGCTTTGATTTGGAGAATTCATCTGCGTAATTAGGGAACTCTTAACAGTAAAAAGAAAGTTATGTTTTACTTTTTACTCCTCACACTTCGGGTTTACACACTTGACAACTCATACTCGTTATGAATACGCTTAGTTTTGGAAATATATAGCTAATATCACCAAATTTTCCCAAGAGGCAAATTTATGTTACTCAATCGCCGAGGACAGAGAGTTCCCAAAGTTACTTTCCGTACACGTCAGAATAACCAGTGGGTAGATGTGACAACTGATGAACTATTTGCTGGCAAAACAGTAGTTGTTTTCTCGTTACCTGGTGCTTTCACACCGACTTGTTCATCAACTCATCTCCCTGGTTACAATGAGTTGGCTAAAGTTTTTAAAGAAAATGGCGTTGATGGCATCATTTGTATTTCTGTTAACGATGCCTTTGTCATGAACGAATGGGCAAAAGATCAAGAAACAGAAAATGTGACATTAATTCCTGATGGTAACGGTGAATTCACTGAAGGTATGGGAATGCTAGTGGATAAATCCGACTTAGGCTTTGGTAAACGGTCATGGCGCTATTCGATGTTGGTGAAAGATAGTGTAATTGATAACATGTTTATTGAGCCAGACGAGCCTGGAGACCCATTTAAAGTATCCGATGCTGAGACAATGCTCAAATATATCAACCCGGCAGCAGTAAAGCCCAACTTAGTTTCGCTGTTTACAAAAGTCGGCTGTCCCTTCTGTGCCCGTGCCAAAGCGATGCTCAAAGAACGTGGTCTAGATTACGAAGAAATTATCTTAGGTAAAGATGTTACCACACGCTCTTTACGAGCAATTACAGGTGGTACAACCGTTCCCCAAGTATTTATTGATGGTCAATTAGTCGGGGGTTCTGAAGCTTTAGAAGCTTACTTTGCGGCTGTATAGATAAAGAGGGATGAGGGAGTGAGGGAGACGCAGGGACGTGGAGAATAACTAATGACCAAGAAGACGCGGAGACGGGGGGAAGGGGAGACGCGGAGCGCGACCCTTCTTAAGATAGAAGCACTGGTCACAAGCCCCCGACTTTAGTCGTGGAGACAAAAAATCGATTCCTTACTTGAATCTCCTAGCTGTCTTCTATGGGGTCTCCCCGCGTCTTTGCGTCAGAACGTCTCCGTGTCTTCTTCAAAATTCCCCATTCCCCTAATCCTCCTTCGCTAAGCTAATAATCATTCAAATTGCATCCCCGCGTCTCCCCTTAAGCGCGTCCTCCGAAGTTTGCTCAACGGGGGGAACCCCCGCACGCAACTTCTCTCCGCGTCTTTCTGAGGCAAAGGATTATGCAAGTTAAAGGCAGATTAGCTTAACGTGGGGGCCCCGAGTTCCTTTCAAGGGTAGGTTTTTCATATTCAGTCTGAAAAAACCTATTTTTTCGTTCCGAAATCTTTCTCCGCGTCCCCGCGTCAACCAAAACGCGAAATCTAAAAAACCTACCCATAAGAGGCCCCGAGTTCCCCATTCCCCAACTTGACTAACCAACACTTGCCATGTTAATCTTTAAAAGACCAATCGGTCGGTAAAGTTTGAATGTCCAAAGGTGAAGAAACAAAAACCAGAATTCTCCAACAAGCAGCTGAACTGTTTAACCAACAAGGATATGCCGGCTCATCTATTTCAGACATTATGCGTGTCACTGGGTTGCAGAAAGGAGGAATCTACAATCACTTTCAAAGCAAAGATGAGCTAGCATTACAAGCTTTTGATTTTGCTGTTGCTTGCGTGAGCAAACATTTTCGGGCTGCATTGCGAGGTAAACTACACGCAGTAGAACGCCTAAAAGCCATCATTGGAGTATTTAGTAGCTTTGTAGACAATCCAGCTATCCGAGGTGGTTGTCCATTGCTAAACACTGCTGTTGAGAGTGATGATGCTCATCCAGCATTGCGCGATCGCACTCAAAAAGCAATGAGTTCGTGGCTGCATCTGATTCGTCGGATTATTACAGCAGGAATTGAAAAAGGTGAAATTCGACCTGATGTGAACGCTGATGAAGTTGCCACTATCATCACAGCAACTTTAGAAGGAGCGATTATGATGAGCAAGCTCTATGGCGATGTAATTTACATGCAAAGAGCGGTTAATCATCTCAATCAATATATAGAAAGTCACTTTTAAATATATTAGCAACTATGAAAAAAGACTTGGCCTTCTTATTAGCAAAAAAGCAGAAATATCAAAAAATTGTTGCGCTTACAGGATATGATTATCCTACTGCTATTTTAGAAGATCAAGCAGGAATTGATATTATTTTTGTTGGTGATAGTTTAGGGACAAATATACTAGGTTACGAAAGCGAAACTGAAGTGACAATGAATGATATCATTCATCACCTCAAAGCTGTAAGAAGAGGAGTATCACAAGCATATATTTTAGCTGATTTACCTTATGGGTCTTATGAAACACCAGAAAAAGCTTTAGATAATGCCCAAAAATTAGTGAATAATGGTGCTGATATAGTTAAATTAGAAGGAGTTCAAGAAGCTACTATTAAATATATCATTAAGCACAATATACAAGTGTGCGGTCATCTAGGTTTATTACCACAAACTCAACATAAAAAAGCTGTGCAAGGTAAAAAATTTGCCCAAGCAAGAAATTTAGTAAAAGATGCACTAACTTTAGAAAATATTGGCGTATCGATGCTTGTTCTTGAACTGATTCCAGAAGAACTAGGTAAGATAATTAGTGAAAAACTAACTATTCCTACAATTGGTATTGGCTCAGGGAAATTTACAGACGGGCAAGTTTTAATCATCAACGATATTTTAGGAATCACGCCTCGAAAACTGAAGCTAGCAAAAAAATATCAAGATTATCAAACTTTGACTGTTCAAGCCATAGAACAATATAAAGAAGAAGTTGAAAAAAAATTATTTCCCTCAGATGAAAATGTGGGACATATGCAATCAGAAGAATTGCAAAATCTTCTGGAATGGGTAGAGCAACTTGATAATTTCAAACAAGGAATATGGTAGGTGCTATCTTTAGTAACTTGTCTTTAACTGTTTGAATATTTTTTTGCAAATTTACAAACCTTTCGGTCTTTTTTAGCAAATCTAGCAAGGAGTTTTTATGCTCACATTTTACTACAATCCTCTCTCACCAAACGCTCGCCGTGTATGGTTAACCTTACTAGAAAAGGGTATTGCTTTTGAAGGAGTATTACTTAAATTGGATGGCGATCAATCGCAACCAGAGTTTTTAGCACTTAACCCTTTTCAACACATTCCAGTGATAGTAGATGATGGTTTTCGAGTTGTAGAATCCTTGGCAATTTTGGACTATTTAGAAAGTAAATACCCGACACCTGCAATGCTACCTACCGAACCTCAAGCATTAGCAACGGTGCGAATGGTGCAAATGGTAACAGCCAATGAATTATTTCCACAGGTGATTTCATTAATTTATGAAAGCGAAGACTCATCACAATTTGCACAGGCAAAACAGCAGATAGATAAAGCACTTAAATTTCTTATAGAATTGTTAGGCGATCGCAATTTTTTTGGCAACGAACAACTAACCTTAGCAGATATCGTTGCAGGCACAGTCATACTTTCATTACCTAATTTAGGTATCAACCTCAGTGATTATCCCAAACTCAGCGAATGGTCTGAGCGCTTGCTACAACGTCCAGCATGGCAGAAAACCAAAATGAGCGCTGAAGACTTTGAAGCATTTAAGCGGCGAGTTAAAATTCTGGTGAAGTTGCGTAGACGTGAGATAAGTAAGGGAAAATAAGGGGGAGACGGGGAGAATAACCAATAGACTTCTTGCAAAAATACTTGAACCGTCAGAGACTCAAGTCTCTGCCT
>NZ_JCACKM010000140.1:0-17759 GCF_059505385.1 Desmonostoc vinosum | reverse complement strand
TTTTGCTTCCTGGGCAATACACCCGCACTCTTGCACCCTTGGTTATTTCTGGTGTAGCGATCGCCTCCTTGGTGGTTTCTTCTGAAATAGAGTTAGCCTCTGACGTCACCACGCAGTCATTATAACGAAGTTGCCGCTTTCTTGCTGCGAATTGATCGGGAAACGGGTAAGCGGGGAGTTGAGAAGGATTATGCTCTAGATGCATACTGCCAAATTCTAGCCCAGCGTCACCAGTTGATTAATAATCTTCGATCTGAGTTGCGATCGCTATTACTAGAGATGGGCAATACCATCGTACCAATGGGCAGTGAGATGATGTTGATGCTAAAAACGCCTTGCTGATGCCGCCTCTGTTTTGAACACTGAACATAATTGTGCAGTTGCCAAAGCTAACAATATTTCTGCAAGTGAGTATCGCGCTCGTAAGAGCAAAGATTACTTGAAACCCGAAGAAGTTTATGAATGTGAGAAGTTTAGAATTCCTTTCGTGGA
Source organism: Desmonostoc vinosum (assembly GCF_059505385.1). Classification (NCBI taxonomy): domain Bacteria; kingdom Bacillati; phylum Cyanobacteriota; class Cyanophyceae; order Nostocales; family Nostocaceae; genus Desmonostoc; species Desmonostoc vinosum. The sequence goes on along the minus strand of NZ_JCACKM010000140.1, from coordinate 17,267 downwards.
ATAGTGCTTCGTGCGCTGGTTCTATTACAAACTTTGCGAGGCATTGCCATGCTCGGTCTGCAATCGTTGGAATTTTGCTGTCGCAAGGCGTTGGTCTTCAGTCCACAATATCAACCCGCTTTAAAGCAGCAGTTAGTTCTGTCATAAATTCCACAAAAACGCGAACTTTAGCTGAGATATAGCGTTTTTGTGGATACAACACTGCGATCGGCAACCCAACTTCAGGGATATATGACTGGAGGATCAGGGTCAAGTCTCCTTTGGCGATCGCGTTGGCGGCAATAAACTTGGGCAACTGAGCTATACCCGCTCCTGCAATCACTGCCTCCAGAATGACTTCTGAGTTATCGAATTGCAGATAGCTGTCAACGGTAAGGTCGAGCAATCTACCATCTTGTTCAAACTTCCAGGTCGGCTCTTGTCGGGTTTGTGGAAAGACAAAGTTGACACAGCGATGCTGCAATAGCTCGGTCGGTACTGTGGGCGTCCCATATCGGTCAAGATACTGCGGCGCGGCACAGGTGATATAGCGTGCTGTTGCTAGGTGGTGCATGATTAGACGGCTATCGGTACTCAATCCAATTCGCACCGTTGCATCAATCCCTTTCTCAACGAGATCGATCAAGCGATCGCTAAACGACACATTCAGCTTGAGATTAGGATAGTCTGCGGCAAATTTCAACAGAGCTGGAGCAATGTGCAGTTTGCCATACGTAAAGCTCAGATCCAGCCTCAACGTTCCAAGCGGCATTGATTGCGATTGTTTGACTTCGAGTTCGGCTTCTTCCAAATCGTTGAGAATTTGCCCAGAGCGTTGATAAAATCGGTTGCCAGCTTCGGTAAGCGTCAAACTGCGAGTTGTTCGCTGGAGCAAGCGCACCCCCAAGTCATCTTCCAAGCGCAATACGGCTCGACTCACGGCTGACGGAGCCATACCTAACTGTCGTGCTGCCTCTGAAAAGCTACCATATTGAGCGGAGCGCATAAAAATCATCAGGCTTTTGAGCTTGTCCATTAACGCAAACGCATCTTTGAATTTTTTGCATAACTGTTTTGAATTTTATCTACTTTTTCTCTGTTCTTGCATAAGCTATCGTTTAACTAAGTTCAAATTTGAACTCTACAAAGAAGTAACTATCATGTACCGCTGGTTTGAGTGCGTCGGCTACGCAGCAGATTTGACGCAGTTGCAACGCGAGTTTCCGGCACCGACCGACTTTGAGTCATATTTGCGCGATCAGGGCTAGGCACTCGCCTGAAGCGCAATGAACATCAAGACAATTAGGAGAGAACGATGAAAGTATTGATGGTAGGAGCAACGGGTAAATACGCTAGCCTCGTCGTGCCCGAACTGAGGCAGCGCAGGGTAACGGTACGGGCGCTGGTGCGAGATCAGAGCAAGTCCGATGCGGCGCGGCAGCAGGGCGCGGAGGAGATCGCGATCGCAGACCTCCAAGATCCGGACAGTCTTCATGCTGCTGCTAGTGGAGTAGACGGCGTGTTTCACATCAACCCTGCCTTCGCGCCGAATGAGGCGGAGTTGGGCGTAGCGATGGTTGAGGCGGCTAAAGCCTCTGGTGTCCGAAAGTTCGTCTTCTCCAGTGTCATCCATCCATCCATCTCTAAGCTAAGCAACCATGCGGCGAAACGTCCGGTCGAAGCAGCCTTGTACGAGTCAGGCATGGATTTTACCGTATTGCAGCCAACCATGTTTATGCAAAACTTTGACAGTAGTTGGAACACTGTACTGGAGCAAGGATGCTTCTCGCTGCCCTACTCTAAATATGCAAAGGCGTCCTATGTAGACTACCGCGATGTGGCAGAGGTGGCAGCATTAGCGCTGACGGGAGATCGATTAGGCTATGGCACGTTTGAGTTATGTGCCCCTGGCATGGTCAACCGCATAGAGCTAGCGGCGATGATGAGTGAAGCGATCGGGCGCACCGTTGAGGCTGGCGAACCGTCGTTCGATGAGTGGACGCAGGCTGCACATATCTCGGAAGGTTCTAGGCGCGAGGGCATGAGAACAATGTATGCCGATTACGACCAGTATGGGTTTCCCGGTGGCAATGCATTGGTACTACGAGCGATTCTCGGACGGGAACCCCGTTCGCTACAACAGTACATCCAAACGCTAGCAAGCCGCACAACGTCCTCGTGAGTGTAGCAAGTTCGCCCCTACTTGAATTCAACGAATGGTTCATGGAGACTCTGAAGAGATCCGTTTGCGTTGACATCAAGCAACTAACAATCAAATAACCCTGGAAAAAGTGAGCTAAAAATGTAAGTTTCTGGTTGTGCTGTGTCCCAACCAATTGCCCTGCGGCATAACGACCCTGTTCACTCGCCGCCAGCCACTTCTGGGACTCAACGAAGCACGGGGCTTGTACCCATCTTTTCGGTCACAGTCGCCAGAAATCGAATTATTTGATTGCAGCTGCTGATGTCTACGAAAATTTGACAACAATTTGTTGTCAAAATTCCTCGGATAATAAGGCGAAAGTCAAGGGTATTACGCTTCAAGACTGCTGTTTTTGGGAATTTTACTTGATATGTCGTGATTTACGAAGCCAAGCATCATTGCAATCCCATTTATTTTAGGTCTCTATAGCACCTAAATCTTTCAGAGTTGCTTTTTGTGCTTCAGTAATGCCTGTAACACCTGTAATGTTCATGCCTTCATAAAAACGAATATTTCTGAATGTTCTCAAACATTCCCCTGTAACAGTATCCCAAAGTTTAATCATCTCATCAGCGCCACCACTGGCGAGAATGCGGCCTTTGCTGTGCGGTGCATAAGCCACAGCAGACACCCAAGAAGTATGACCCAGCAAGGTCTTCAAGGTTTTTCCCCTGTTGACATCCCACAGTTTTACAGTACAGTCTTGGCTGGCACTAACGATGATCTTGCCATCTGGATTCCAAGCCAGTGAAGATATCCAGTTTGTATGTTCTTGCAATGTCTTAATTAACCGTCCTGTCTTGACATCCCAAAGTTTAACAGTTGAGTCACCACCGCTACAGGCGATGATCTTGCCGTCAGGACTCCAGACCAGTGGACGGACTGCACTATTATGCTCTAAGGTCTGCAAAAGTTTTCCTGTACGGGCATCCCAGAGCCTAACAGTATGATCTTCACTAGCACTAGCCAGCATTGTCCCATTGGGACTCCACGCCACTGACCAGACCCAGTTTGTATGCCCCTGCAAGGTGTTGATCACTTGTCCTGTTTGCAAATCCCAAAGCTTGACACTGTTGTCAACGCTGCTACTAACAAGCACAGTGCCATCAAGACTCCAGTCTACCCCGAACACCCAGTTACTATGCCCTTGTAGCGTTCTCAAGACTTTGCCTGTTTGGATATTCCAGAGCTTGATGCTATTGTCAGCGCTACCACTGGCGATCATTGTGCCATCAGGACTCCATGCCACAGAGTATACCCAATTGGTATGCCCTTGTAGTGTTCTCAAAGCTTGGCCAGTATAAGCATCCCAGATTCTCACAATTTGGTCTTCACTACCACTGGCGATCATTGTGCCATCAGGACTCCATGCTATCGAGTGTAGCCAATTAGTATATCCTTGTAGTGTTCTCAAAGCTTGGCCAGTGTGGATATTCCAGAATTTGACAGTATGATCAACACTGCCACTAGCAAGCATTGTACCATCAGAATTCCATGCTACTGATCGTACCCAGTTGGTATGTCCTTGTAGCGTTTTGCTAACATTTCCAGTACTCATATCCCAAAGCTTGACGGTGCAATCATCTCCTCCACTGGCAAGTATCGTGCCATCAGAATTCCATGCTACTGATCGTACCCAGTTGGTATGTCCTTGTAGCGTTTTGCTAACATTTCCAGTACTCACATCCCAAATCTTGATTGTGTGGTCAACACTGCCACTTGCTAGTTTTGTCCCATCCGGACTCCAGATGACAGACAAAACTTGATCAGTATGCCCCAGTAGTGTTTTAATTGCTTTGCCAGTCTGTACATTCCAGAGCTTAATCGAGTGATCAAAACTGCCACTTGCCAGTATCGTTCCATTTGGGTTCCAGTTGAGAGACGATACCCAACTATTATGCCCTAATAATATATTCAAGGTTTGCCCTGTGTCAACATCCCAAAATCTGATTGTATGGTCTTCACTGCCTGTAGCAATCATAAGCTGACTGGGATGCCAACTCAGAGAATGCACTGAATCAGTATGCCCTTGTAACGTTTTCAGTGCCTGGCCAGTACGAGCCTCCCAAAGCTTAACTCTATGATCTTGACTACCACTAGCAATCATGGTTCCGTCTGGACTCCAAACCACAGACATGACCCAGTTGGTATGTGCCTTGCAAACCCAAAGTAGTTGGTTGTCTATAACTTTCCACAGGCGAATTTCGCCGCTAGGCTCTCCGGTAGCTAGGAAGGTGCCATCTGGGCTAAAAGCGAGACAGAAAATGTCACTGAAGGTTTCTGTAAATATAGACTTAGCCAAATCAGCGTAGGCAAAATTAACTTGATGTAGATTGATTTGTGATAGAAAGGCTTGCCAAATTGCTAGTCCGGAAAAGTCATAGCCTGTCAAATTCAGTTGCAACTGACAACAAAGGTTGATTAAATTGCCAGCACCGTAGTTGGATGATGAAATGGTTAATGTTCGTAAGAACTCTAGAATATTTTTAATCTGTTGCTCAATAGCTGAAGTTGAACTAAATGTTGCTTGGAACTGGTGAGCAATTGGTTGCAAAATTAACCGCACCTGACTGGCTCTGATATAATCCTTAGCAGTCGTTTTAATCAGTGCATAGCTGAGTAGCAAGGAAAGATTCTTGGTTGTCAGTTCAGTGGTGATCTTCTGAATCAAAGAATCAGTCACATATTCCATCACCACTGGCTGTTGCGTATAACTGCCCGATTGTTTTTCAATTAAAGACCGTCCCCACAATCCCTCTAAGGCTTCCAATAAATTGGCTTTGGAAACCTTAGGTAAAATATCTTCGTATAGTTCAGCGATCGCTGTCCACTCTCGATTAATGGCTAACCAATACATTATGGTTTGCTCTAATGAGGAAAGACGATTAAATTGCTGCTCTAGTAATCGCCGAATGCTGTTAAAGATAATGGTATTTTGGGTTAAAAATGCTTGAATATCCCCGTCAAACAAGTCTTGAATTGAAGTGGCGACAATCTTTAATGCTAGGGGATTATTGCTATAGCACTCACAAAGTGTTTCCACAGCAGAAGTAGATGACAATTGTTTTTGTTCATCTGCACCTACCAGCCCTTTTGCTTGTAGTAAAGCTTTTGCCACCTCTGATGATCCACTCAGTCGCAATGATCGCACCGCCAGTTCCACACCCTCCAAAGCGGCGACTTCGTGGGGCTTTTCCCGACTGGTGAGGATTAAGCAACTTTGATGAGCAGTTTCCGCAATCAACCGTAGTAGATCACCGTATCCTTCATAGCCAGCGAGATACAAGCTAATATCACCGGGCTGCAAAATTGTCTCTACATTGTCTAAAATTAGCAAACAACGGCAAGTTCGCAGGTAATGCAGCAAACGTGCTATGTCTGCCTTGGCTTCCTGCTGATCAGACAGCAGTAGTACTAGGTCAGCCAAGAGAGTTGCTATTTGTGGGGCGTTACGCAGACTTCGCCAAATCACATATTCAAATTCTACCTGAATTTCTTGTGCCAGCTTGACTGCTAAAGCCGTTTTTCCAATCCCGCCCATGCCCAGCACAGCCACCAAACGGCAGCGATCCCTGACAATCCATTGTGCTAACTTGGTAAGTTCTGGCGTACGTCCATAGAAATGAGTAACATCAATTGCCTCTTCCCAGTCTCTATGTTTGTTAGTCGTTTCTAGATGAGATTGGACAGGGACAATTTGAGATGGGACTTGATCGCCTACATCAGCAATCTCTTGCCAATCTATCTCTATTCGGCGACAAATTTCTATAAAGGTTGCATAATCAACAGATTTACCCGTTAGGAATTTGCTGACTGTGGATAAAGCCAGCCCTAAATCTTCAGCCAGGGATTTTTGGGTGGGGAAAGCAGCGTGTCTGACAGCCAATCTGACTTTTTTCAGCCATTCAGCCTTAACTTTCAGCGATCGCGCCACGATTTACCCCCTAAGTACATATAGCTAATTGTAAAGTAAATCAGTCACAAGTCAGTTACAAATCAGTTAATTATCACGTTTAAACTCGGTTGAGAACATGGTTTGATGAATTTGTCAGGCTAAAATGTCTGGCAAAATACTGAGACATCAACTCCAACCCAAGGAGTAAATAAAATGATCCAATTTTAAGGAGCTTTATTTTCCACTTTTTGTCTATAAAGTTTAGTTTCTGTTATGAAATAAAGCCTCAAACCTCGATTAAATCAAAGTCTCAAAATTTGGCTTTAATTATTGTTTTCCGAGAATGACAAAACAGGGTTAATCAATAAATTGTCAAGATTGTGCTGCCCAAGGTGGTATTTGAGTATACCCAGGATAATTAATTTACCCCAATCGCTCTGCGACTCAAATCCTGGGGCAATAGTGGGTTTGATGCACCAAATGACTTAGTAGAGGGTGAGTTGGTGCGGATGAAACCGGCGATCGCACTCCATGAAAGTGGTCGATTTGCTTTTAGCGTAGGAGAAATTGTCCTGGATTTAAGCGTCAACAATACGCCACCAGAAATCGCCGAATTCTTTGGCGTGGATGCTTCATTCTTGCGGATCAAAGGCAATGGACAGACACAAAATCCTCTTGCCACCTGCCAATCTGCTCAGTTTGGAAAACCCATCCAGGGTAGAGAATAGCATTTCGCAAGTGATCAGTTTTCAAACCGATTTACCTTTGCGCTCTACACCTGTGGGCGTTGCCAAGATTGAAGTCACTCGCCTGACTACAAATTTCCAAACTCGGAAAGTCGAGCGTACCAAACTGCTGTCTGTGAATGGCGTACAACTTTCACTTTAACTAACTTTTAATCCATGAACAAACACAAATCAAGTCATCAGAAATCCTCTGTTAGCTCAAACTTCGCTGACTTAGATATTTCATTAAAGTTGTTGGTAAATGATGTATCAGATTCTGTTCTCATTCCTCTAACGAACCTAACTGCTAATGCTAAATTTTCGCAAACAATCACAACGTCTTTTGGTAATGACTTTAATGTTAGTAAATTAGAGACATTACGTAACCAGTGGGCAGCGCGTGATTTTTCTCAATTACCTACTTTTGAAATTCGGTCAACACAAGACCTTGGTGGAGCTAGAGGAGCCTTTTCTCAAACTAATAACACGATTTACATATCAGCAGAATTCTTCAGCGAAAATGCCAGCAATTATGGCTCAATTAAGAATATTTTGCTAGAAGAAATTGGTCACTTCATCGATGCCCAAATTAATCAAGTTGATTCACCAGGGGACGAAGGAGAAATTTTTGCCAATCTGGTACAGGGACGCACCCTTACTCAGGAGCAATTGCAACAACTGAAAACAGAAAATGATGCTATTACCATTACAGTTGATGCACAAACACTACCAGCAGAAGCCGCAACCACAGCAACCGATAATCTCGGTTTGTTGGCAGGTAAAATCACCAACTCGACCAACACAGGCTTACTCGACAAAATCAAATTAACCCTAGACAGCCTAATTCCAGACACCAGCCAACTACCGCTGATTGATAAAAAACTAGACCTCAAAGGCGAAATAGACAAATTTATTGACGGGCTGAGAACTCAGATTGCGGAGGCGCTGAATAAAGGTCAAAATGACGCCGTTGGAAAAATCCAAACAGGACTATTTAATGCTCTGAGTGGAGCAGGGATACTGCTTGATTCTACTGGAGATAACCAGATTCTACTTAACGACATCGTTGTCGTTAACGATCCGAAAAATATTACCTTCGATTTCAAGCTAGGTAAAAACTTTGATCCCAACATCACATTTGATGAAAAACTGGGTCTACCAAAACTAGGTCTTAATCTCCTAGGTCTTAATCTCACTGGTGGCATTAGCTCGGATTTAAAATTTGAGTTAAGCGTAGGGTTCGGCGTTGACGATTCCACAGATCCTCAAAATGCGGTCTTCTTGAAGACATTACCATCTGCCAATGAATTCAAAGCTAATCTTGGAGTGAGGCTAAAAGACAAAACAGGCAAGCCTATAAAGTTTAGTGGTAATCTTGGTTATCTTAATCTTACTGCTGAAGACACCACTCCCGGCAACACCAATAACTTAAACGCTAACTTTGAATTTAATGTCAAAGGTGGCGATCCTACTGATGGCCGAATTAGATTTTCTAACCTCAGCAACTTGGGTATTGACCCCACCCCACTGACTGCTGATGCAAACCTCAGCTTACATCTAGACACAGGAGTTGGCAGTCAACCACCCCCAGATGATCCCAATGACCCAACGCCACCCATTAATGCTGATTTTCCCTCTGTTGAAGCTGATTTCAAACTGACAAATTTAACCTTCAACAGCAAAAACCCTGCTACACCTAAGCCCAATGTGGCGTTTAACGATGTCAATTTGGACTTTGGTTCATTTATCAGCAATTTTGGGAAAACGGTGTTCGGGAAAGTGAAAACGATTACTGGCCCCCTTGAGCCTATCATCAATACCCTAGAGAAGAAACTGCCAGTTATTGACGCTTCTCTAGTCAATATTGCTCAATTTGCTGCCGAAAGCAATCTATTTGGCTCAACTATTGGCCCAGGAACTATAAAATTTATTGATACTGTCACCAAAGTTGGTGATTTAGTTAACAAATTTCCTACTGGCGCTGGCAATATCAAGCTAGCACTGGGAAGTTTTGACCTCAGCAAAAACGATGTCCGCGATGCTAATGGCGAACTGACTCCCAATACAACCGACACAAAAAATCCCCTTGACCAACTTGCAACTGCTGGCAATGGCAACAACACAATCAATGAATTTATTACAGCACTTGTAGCTTTATTTGATAATCAGGAACCTTCGACTTCTGATAATACAAAAGCCCTAATTGCTGAAATCGCTCAAGACTTGAACTCTGATGATTTGAAGAAATTCATCCCGATTTTGGCTGACCCAACTTCTGTATTTAATGTGTTGTTAGGTAAGCAAGTAGAACTGTTTGCTTACAACACACCAGTGTTGGAGTTTAGAACAGGGTATGCTCAATCCATTCCGATTTTTGGGCCGATTAGCTTACGAATTGGTGGAAGTGTAGGTGCAAGCGCTCAGGTAAGGGTAGGCTATGACACCCAAGGGTTGATTGAATTCCAAGAAAATGGTGATGCTACCTCACTTCTGGATGGCTTTTTTGCAGGTAGACCGCTTGGAGATATCGATAAAAATGGCGCCGGAGATGGAGTTAGAGATCATAACCTAGAACTGAGTGGTGAAATCACTGCGGAAGCTGCTATTGATGTGCAATTCGCTAGTGCGGCAGTTGGGGGTGGTATTGGGCTGACAGTTGGCTTTGACCTTGGTAATGATGATGCTAACCCCAGCAACCAATTTGACCCACAAAATTACAAAATACGTGGCAGTGACATCATCGAGAACATTGATTCCCCATTTTGTTTGTTCAGCCCAAGTGGCGAATTAGCTGCAATTATTTTTGGTCAGGTAACTTTGAATCTGGGCTTTTTTAATTTCTCTAAACGCTTGGATCTTGCCAATATTAAATTGGTCAGCTTTACAGCAGATGACTTTGGGGGCGATCCTTGCGCGGGCGAACAATCAGACCACTACAATGTCGAAGACCCTGAACCACCCAAGGAAGATTCACCTTTGGGTCAAGAACTGCTTGCACAAGGCATTATTGACCGCAAAGCCACAGGCAATAAAGATATCATCACTATTGAACACCTGTCAGGAGATCAGAAGGGCGACCCAACTAACAAAGTTAACACTAGTACCGAGAAAATCAAGATCATTGGTTTAGACCCTGCACCCGGTAAGGAATACCAAAAGGTCAAGCTAATCATTTTGAGTCTTGGTGAAGGAGACGACACCTTTAGTTCCATTGGTGGTGTTCAGGCCCCCATTCAAATTAAAGGTGGTAAAGGAAATGACACCATCACCACCGGGGATGGGAATGACTTCCTCAATGGCGGTGCGGGGAACGACATCCTCAATGGCGGTGGCTCTAAGGATAACACGGCTGACTATAGCGATTCACCAAATGGTATTGTTGTCAATCTCAGTGCTAGTGTTGCTACCAATGACGGCTTTGGCAACCAGGATCTTCTCCAAAATATACAGAATGTTGTGGGGTCAAAGTTTGGTGACACCATCACTGGCACGAATGAAAAAAATGTCTTCCAAGGTGGTAAGGGAAATGATACCCTTAAAGGCTTGGGAGGCGATGATGTATTACTGGGTGAACTGGGAGCTGATGACATCGACGGTGGAGAAGGAAAAGATACAATTACCTACATCGGTTCTCTAGCGCCAGTCTACGTTAATCTTTCTACTAGTAGTGTGCCTTTTATCTCGCCAATAGATAAAACTACAGTTGGTTTGCCCCCTACTAATAGAGGAGTGGGTGGCGAAGCTGCTGGAGACAAACTCACCAGTATTGAAAATCTCCAAGGGTCGGTTCATAACGACATTCTCGCGGCTAGCGATATCGGTGGTAATGTTTCTGGCTTGGGTGGAGATGATATTCTGATTGCCGGGCCCAAAGACGATATCTTTAATGGTGACAGTGGTAACGACTGGGTTTCTTACCAACGTTCAAACGCTGGAGTTGAGGTTCATCTAGTACTACCAGATGGTAATGCTGGCGGTGGTTTTGCCGCAGGAGATAAACTGCTTTCACTCCGAAATCAAGAGAATGTTGCTACACAACGAAACTCAATTGAAAACCTGGAAGGTTCAAAATTCCAAGACGTCTTAGAGGGTGATATTGGTAATAACATTCTTAGGGGTTTAGCAGGTAATGACTTGTTGTTCGGAAATGAAGGCAATGACACCCTAATTGGAGGTGCTGATGCCGATGTTCTCGATGGCGGCGGTAGTATTGATTTGGCTGATTATAGCGAATCTTTACAGGGGGTAACTGTAAAACTACTGGGTGTCGGTGCTGGTGGTGATGCAAAAGGAGATACTTTTGCCAAGCTCGATAGTACTCATGCTACTGTCGAAAACTTACTGGGGTCAGACTTTGCCGATAACCTGACTGGTGATGGTGGTAATAATGAAATCAATCCTGGTCTAAGTAACTTCGGTACTGATGTTGTCGATGGGGGCGATGGAAACGATCGCCTAGTTATTGACTACTCTATTAATGATAAAAATGGTACTGGCGTTATTGGTGGTTTCAGTAATTTTGCTAACCCCACTAACTCCTTCTCTAGAGGCTCTGGTACTAATCCTCCCATCCAAGATGCAGTTTCTTTCAAAAATATCGAACGTCTCAAGGTTACAGCTACTAGTAAAGCAGATCAAATTTTTGGAGGTGCTGATGACGATGTGATCTTGGGTGGCGATGGTAATGATACTATTGCTGGCGGTCGAGGCAACAATCTAATTTTAGGGGATGATGGCAATGATTTTATTAAGGATCAAAACGACGCCAGTTTAGGATTTTCGGGCACACCTGGTAACAGTTTTATTATTTTGAGTGGTGGCGCGGGAGTTGATACTCTCTCAATTGACCTCTCTGGGAAATCAGAAGATATTACCTTAATCAGTCTTAATCCTTTACAGGAGAGTATTAATCAACAGTTAATTCTGTCAGATGGCAGTGTCATTACCCTATTTGAAGCTTTCCGAGACATTAAAACAGGTGTTGGCAAAGACCAACTGACTCAACTAGGCAGAGTCGATAACAACTTCACTACAGGCGGTGGTAATGACACGATTAATATTGGCCTGGGGATTGATATAGTAGATGGCGGCAGCAGTACAGGTGATGATGACCTATTGGTTATCGATTACTCAGTGGGGGATGTTGGTTCAGGTATCCTGTCTTTTTTCAATGGAACTAACGGTGGTGAGATCCACCGCAATGTTACTAACAGCACAACAGCATTAGATAAAGTGAATTTTAGTAACATTGAACGTTTGAACGTCACTGGTACGAGTAAGGCTGATCAACTTGCTGGTGGCAATGGAACTGACATACTCATTGGGAACAATGGAGATGACGTCATTATTGGTAATAAAGGCAATGATTCCTTATCTGGTGGAGCCAACAATGATTTCTTGATTGGTGTGAGATTAGGCCCTTCTCCCGCCTCTGGCAATGAAATTGATACCTTGACAGGTGGTACAGGGAAAGATGAATTTTGGCTAGGGGATGAAAGGGAAATTTACTATGATGATGAAAATCTAGTAACATCAGGGCTGAATAACCAAGGACAGATTACTGACTTTAATCCTGGTGAAGGCGACATTATTCAACTGCATGGTAAGTCCAGTGATTACATTGTCAAAGAGATACGTACAGGTACACAGATTTTCCTGCGAGACCTCAATACCGTAGATGAATTAATCGGCTTTGTGCAAGAATTTACTAAATTTGACCTCAATGCAAGTTATGTCAGGTACGTTGATAGTACCCCCGATTCTGTTTCGACTAGTAGTATTACTAGCTTGAATGCTGTACCTGTGCCAACTAATCCTGTCCAGCCTACAACAGATAACACGACAGCAACTACACCTCAACAAATCCCTACTGTAGCTGATACACTACTACCAGTTTTTGAGATCAAGCAAAATGGCAATGGCTTCGATTTACTTAATCTGCTAAGAGGTATAACCAACAACCATATTTTTGAATTCGATGTCAAACTTACTGGTGATCCTAGAGCTTTTGGTACTTTCCAAAATGATCCCTTTGGTCTAGGTGCTGGGGTAGTTCTGAGTACTGGCAAAGTCAAAGATTTAGCGGGTGTCAACACGGCCGACGGTGGTTTTGCTCCTGGTAATGGTGGCTCCCCTGGTGGTGCTAGCATTCCCCTACAATTTCAAAAATTGGCTGGCTCAACTAGCACAGGAACAGGAGTATTCCGGGCTGATCTTTCAAGCATCGGAGTTGATCTTAATTCTCTGACGATCGCTGACAATGGAAGTGGAAAAGGTGGTGCTGGTGGTAAATTTAGTGGCTTTGACTTAGATGCCATCAAACTCAGTCGGACTCTAGTGACTTCAGCAGCAGACATTGCAGCCTTACCAGGTTTGGATGTGTTCAACTTTAGTCCAATCGGAACCATTCTAACACCAGGAACTCAACGTCCTTCAACTGTACCCCCATTTGACCCTGTTGCAGCAGATTTGAATGGTACTCTCAATGGTATTGTTAACAATGCGATCGCAACCTTAGGCAAGTTTGACTCTAACTCAACTGCCACTAAATCTGCCACCTTAGGGGATGGAGGAGAAATTAGGTTTGATTTGACAAGCCCTGTTTCTACAGACAGTCCTCTGTATTTATATGTTGGGGATGCTGGAAACGATGATGGTACACCATTAGGAAATGTTAATGCCTCAAATCAACCCACTGGCGGACAAAACGACCTCAGCACTGACTTTGGTACTCCTGGGGCGGCTGATGACACTACCTCAATGGAAATTAGCTTTTTCGCTGATGAGACAGCACCAACAGCGTTCTTCCAGTTTGTCGTCAGTTCTGAGGAGTTTGTCGAATACGGTGGTAGCCAGCTCAATGATGCCTTTAGCTTTAAGTTGAATGGTCTGGATTTAGCGCAGTTGAATGACGGTTCAGCTGTAACAATCAACAACCTAACTCCCACACCGTTTAGTTCTAACTCTGATTTTATTTACAACCCCGCAGGAACTGGCCCAGCCGCCAACCAAACTAAGCTGGATGGCTATAGTAAAGTGTTAACCTTTGCTGGTCCAACGATACCCAATGTTAAAAACACCTTAGTGGTTAGTGTTAAAGATGTCCGGGATGGTTCTCTAGACTCTGCCATCTTCCTTAAAGGTGCCACACTGGGAACCGTTGATCCCAATAATCTTCCTGGTAGCGTAGACGTTACTGTTGGGGATAAAGACTCGGTAATTGCAGAAGGAGGGATTGGAACTAGCGCAACAATCGCCCTCAAAACGATTCCCAAGGATAACGTTATCATTACCATTGACCCAGATAAACAGCTAGATGCTGGCAATGGCGGTGATAAACCCCTGACGCTAACCTTTACACCAGGGAATGCTTTAACTCCTGTGGTTGTTCCAATTAAGGCGGTAGATGATACTATCTTTGAGGGAAACCACAAGGGTAAACTGTCCTTTACCATCAACAGTAATGACCCCGCCTACAAGAGTCTATCGATTCCCGACAGCACAATAGATATTATTGACAATGACTCTCTCATATTGCGTGGTAGCATCAAGATTACCCCGAAAATTAATGGACTGGCGGCTACAGAAGGTGGTGCAAAAGGCGGGTTTGCGATCGCCCTTGACACTGTTCCCACTGATACTGTTACCATCACCATCGACCCAGATAAACTCACAGGTGTAGGTCAAGGCCCAGACAAACCGCTAACATTGACCTTTACACCAGAAAATGCTTTAACACCTCAGCTTGTCGATATCACAGGAGTCGATAATCAAATCGTTGACGGCGACCACACAGGTACTATCACCTTTAAAGTCAACAGTAACGACCCAGCATACAACGGCCTGTCAATTCCCGACCAGAAGATAGCAATTAAAGACAACGATGTCTTCAACAAAATCACAGGTACACCAGGTCGAAATACCTTAGTAGGCACAAATGACCCCGACCAATTAATTGGCGACCAAGGTAAAGACATCCTTACAGGTGGAGGTGGAGGAGATCAATTTATTTACACCAAAATTAGAGATGCAGGAGATATCATCACCGACTTTACCATAGGTGAAGACCAAATTGTCCTAACACAACTTCTCAGTAGCTTAAAACTTGGTGCAGCCAACATTGGGTTTAGGGACACAGTAAATGGTACTCAAATCACCCTGTCTACAATAGATGGCGTCTTTAGACCATTCATTCTGGTACAAGGCAACGATGTGAACGCCACTACCTTGAATAATCCCAGCAACTTAGTATTTTAGTTCTTCGGTAGAGAGCGATCGCTCTCTACTTTTGACTTTGCAAAGAACCTCTCAAACCCTCATATCTCTTTGTTCTCTGCGTTCTCTACAGTTTGTTTTCCAGTAAGGATTCAGGTCTAATAGTTAGGAAGTAGAGACGGGCGAGACTGATAATTTCTACCCAAATTTCTAGCCACTCAGTACGCAGGTACTCACAGTAAAATTGTTGGCGAATTAAATCCCAATTAATAGCACGAGTTAAAATCGGTTGCAAGTTTGGATAAGCATCATTATTTCCAGTTGACGGGCGGTATAATTTCTGAACATTGATACGTTTAAGACGCGGCATTAACTGAAAACCCAATAAATGACAGAAAGCAAAAGCCACTTCATTTTGACCGTGACTATCCACATAATTTGTCTCCACTTTCATCTGGGTACAGTGGCGTAATAATCCTTCAATCATGGCTGCCACCGTCGCGCGAGTACGCGCGCCCGCTTCGCTAACAGAAGAAGAACAAGTTTTTAACTGCGAATAAATACAAACAGAATTTTTCTCAACGTGCCAATAAATCATCACACCCCGTCCACCATAACGGATGTGCCACTCAGTCATTAAGTTTTGATCCCAAGCACCAAACTTTTTCGAGTCAGAAGCGCAGGCGGTTGTACCCTCTCCCCAAATAGTGGGAATTCTGGCAGTAAAAATCGCATTTGCAACACAGGCAATAGCATTGCGTAATTGTTCTTTCTGAATAAAATGACGCTTGACATGGAGTAAATCTTGATAATTATCGCCTTTAATCTCATCACTTAAACGCTTTAATCCAGTATTTGTTCCTAAACCATATAAACAAAGTAACAAGCGTTTTTGTAAAGTATAGTCGCCTAAAACCTCTCTGGTTGATACACTCCGAAAGTGCTGACTAAAATTTACTCGCAAATCAGTTTCTTTGAGAATATCTAAGAGGCTAGTCATCCGCCAACGTCGAGTAATTTCACTTTTTAAACGAGTCAAATTAGCAGGTTCATTTTGAGGATTCAGAGGAGAAACACAAATTCGACTTTTACCTGTATTTTTAATTGTGACTAATTTATTCTTAGGTATTCCTTTAGACAATAAAGTTAATGCTTCATCCATCTGTTTTTGCAAATTAGCAATAAAGACTTCCACATCTGAGGGTTGTTTCAATGCTTGGAAATATTCTAATCTTTGCACCTCAAAATCAGCAGGTAAATCTTCTTCAGGGTTTCTGTAACGATTAGCGCCTACAACCCAGATTTCCTTGCATCTGAGCTTTTCTCTCAATGCTTGCAGCACGCTCAACTCATAATTAATGCGATTAACTTTGATTTCGCCGTCTGCTCCCACACTTCAGGGTTTAGCTCTAGCACTTGGCGTGCCTCAAGAATATTTGGATGCTGTAATCAAGGGCGAGGAAGTATCTCAGGTTAGAGGGGTTAAGTTTTGTCCTCAATGTTGGAATCCTGGCGCTGCGGTTGACCCTATGTGGGGTCATGTCAAAGCCAAGTTTTGTTACCTGTGCGGTACACCGATTCGAGCTAACTGCGCGAATTGCGGTGAGTTGGTGTTGTCTTTGAGACACCGATTTTGTCCAATTTGCGGCTGTGCTTATAAAACGCCCGTCAAAACAGCTAAAACCAAATCATGAACTCTTTTTTCTCAAACCCATATCCCACAATACTTTCAGCCTATCTTGCCCCTGGTGACAGCTTCGCTATATTTACGCCAAGATATGAGTTACTGTCGGTTGCGCTAGCGGTAGCGACGTAGGAACGTCACTGCCAAACCCAAAGGATGACGAAGATTTAGACTTCAACACCAAAACAAGCAATCCATAGGCAATGGGGTCTTAAACCCCTTTTAGCAAGGATAAAACTAAATTACATTAATGTATTTTTTTTGACGCTCATACACTTAAAAAATAATAAGCTTTTTTATCTTGAGGTAGTAAAAAAATAACTTTTCCAAGTATTTACTAGGATCCATGGTTAGTTTATCACTAAACCAAAAACAATGCATATTATTGTTTTCTAAAATGATGATGCTGCATTTCTAAATGGCTCAAAGATAGCTGGTGTTGCTGCAAGTCTTCCTAGTAATCCTAAAGTTTCTAAATTACTTGCTGGGGTTGAGGGCGAAAACAAAATATCAAGTAAGGATTCAGGTCTAATAGTTAGGAAGTAGAGACGGGCGAGACTGATAATT
>NZ_JCACKM010000139.1:0-17845 GCF_059505385.1 Desmonostoc vinosum | reverse complement strand
TGGATATGGCTTTCGTAACTTTAGCAATTTTCGATTACGCAGTTTATTAAACTGGTACTTTAGTATTAATTCTCCATAAAAGTAACCGAAGAACCTATTAACGATGACACGCTGTAACATGAAACTACTCCAGAAGGGGGGATTGGTGAAGTTTACAAACGAGTATTAGGCATGAGTCAGAAGATTTAAAATGGAAGTTGTCACCCAGCGATTTTTGTTGCGCGACTTTATCCCAGAAGATGAACCTCCATTTTCTGCCTATCGTGCAGACCCTCGCTATGCTGAATTTTGTACAGCAGCAGAAGTCACGACCAGCTTTAGTCATGAATTGCTCCAGCTTTTCAGCCAATGGGCAACAGAGTTTCCTCGTCGTAACTATCAGTTGGCGATTGTTGATCGGCGATCACCACAACTCATCGGCTGCGCTGGACTACGCCGCGAGAAGGATAATTCTGATTGGGCTGAACTGGGGATAGAACTAGCGCCGCAGTTCTGGGGACGCTATGCCTATGCCATCGAAATCGCGGAAGCTTTGATTGAGTTTGGCTTTCGTGTTCTAGATCTCCAGGAGATTCGCGGCATTTCTGTTAGTGCTAATAGACGGGTAACGCGGTTGGCTCAACGCTATGGATTTGCGGCGATCTCAATGCCATCCAGCCCGGACTGGATGAAAAAACGAGGATGGCACCAAATTGAATGGCAACTAACACGACAAACTTGGGAGCATGGATGACAACACTTTACACAAGTTTGGCAACATAAAGCAATATTGCACAATAACTTGCAGAACGGGTATGGGTTGCGGTCAACGATCGCGATATAGTTGTGGGGTATGCGATCGCCCAAGAAGATGAGCAACCTCATGTCATTAATGCCAAAAGTATGCCAACCACAAAGGTCGATGAAATGATACTGAACCTACGGTCGGCTACCTCCAATGATCTGGAACTGCTGCGGCATTGGGATGAGCAATCTCATGTGATTGCCTCAGACCCAAATGATGATTGGCACTGGGAGATAGAACTTGATCGCACCCCAGATTGGCGAGAACAACTGATTGCTGAAATCGACGATCGAGCGATCGGCTTTATCCAAATTATCGACCCAGCACGAGAGGAAAGCCACTATTGGGGCGATGTTGCACCGGATCTTCGTGCCATTGATATCTGGATTGGGGAAGCAGCAGATTTGGGCAAAGGCTATGGCACAAGAATGATGCAGCTTGCCCTCGCTCGATGTTTTGCCGACCCGCGTGTAACGGCTGTTCTTATCGATCCACTTGCCAGCAATACTCGCGCTCACCGCTTCTATGAACGTCTTGGCTTCCAATTTGTTGAACCCCGAAGGTTTGGCGACGATGACTGTTTTGTTTATTGGTTGAACCGAGCAGATTGGCATCCTGAAAACGCGATCGCATCGTCGTAGCGGCAGCACATGAGCGATACCTTCTCCTGTCGGAGACGCTTTGCGGTTTTCATGCACGAAGTGCTGTACGGCACACTTCGTGAACGCCGCATGACAACGCCCATGTACACCGACCGCTGAGAGTCGCTCGGTTATGATGCAGTCAAAATTACCAAAGTATGAATTGCCAAAGGAGAGAAACTGATGAGTTCATTTGTGCTTTGTTTTCAAGATATTGATCAAACAAAACTCACGGTTGTTGGGGGTAAAGGCGCAAACCTGGGGGAACTATCCAAGATTGAAGAAATCCGCGTACCGGACGGCTTCTGTATTTCTACTGAAGCATTTCAAAGAATCATTGGGGAAACACCGTCGATTAACGAATTACTCGATCAGTTATCGCATCTATTGGTGGAAGACCGGGATAAAATCGGTGAACTTAGCAGTGAGATTCGCAGGGTGATTGAAGGGATAGCCATTCCTGAAGACATTAATGAAGCGATCGCCCGCCTCCTCTCCAGACTTGGTGAAAAAAATGCCTATGCCGTGCGATCCAGCGCCACTGCGGAGGATTTACCGACAGCTTCTTTTGCGGGTCAGCAGGATACGTATTTGAACATGATTGGCAAAGCGGCAATCCTCAAGCATATCAGCAAGTGCTGGGCATCGCTATTTACCCAGAGAGCAGTAATTTACCGCCTGCAAAACGGCTTCGACCACCGTAAAGTCCACCTGTCTGTAATGGTTCAGAAGATGGTCTTCCCGCAGGCGGCAGGAATTTTGTTTACTGCCGATCCTGTCACTGGTAATCGGAAAGTGGTATCCATTGATGCCAGCTTCGGACTTGGGGAAGCGATCGTCTCCGGACTGGTGAATGCCGATAGCTATAAAGTGCGGAACGGCATGGTGATCGACAAGAAGATATCCACCAAGAAATTGGCTATTTACGCCGTAAAAGATGGCGGTACGAAATCACAGGAGATTGAGCCTGAGCGGCAGAATAAACAAGTGCTGACGGGTGAGCAGATTGTACAGCTTGAGAGCATAGGCAGAAAGATCGAAGCACATTTCGGCTGCCCTCAGGACATCGAATGGTGTTTGGTTGATGATGCGTTTTATATTGTCCAAAGTCGGCCAATTACTACTTTATACCCGATTCCTGAAGCGAACGATCGCGAAAATCACGTTTATGTATCTGTCGGGCATCAACAAATGATGACCGACGCTATAAAACCATTGGGATTGTCTTTATGGCAGTTAACCGCTGCCCGCCCCATGTATAAAGCTGGTGGCAGGTTGTTTGTTGATGTCACCTATGAACTGGCTTCACCTGTTAGAAGAGGAATAATAGTAGATGTCTTGGGAAAATCCGACCCGCTGATAACAGACGCATTGATGACTCTCCTGGAGCGGGGAGATTTTATTAAGTCGTTACCCGATGATCAGCCAGAACAGAGTTCCAGTAAAAGCAATACAGGTCGGTCACCTGCGGATTTTCAAACACTAAAGGAGTACGATCCGGCGATCGTTGGTGATTTGATCGAGCGTAGTGAAACATCGGTACGGGAATTAAAACATAACATCCAAACGAAATCAGGACTGGAGTTGTTTGATTTTATCCTGGAAGACATAGAGCAATTAAAGAAAAGTTTAGCCGCTCCACAAAGTTTTGGTGTGATTATGACTGGTATCAACGCTTCATCCTGGATCAATGAAAAAATGATGGAGTGGTTAGGCGAAAAAAACGCAGCAGACACGCTTTCTCAATCGGTATCTAACAATATTACTTCGTCCATGGGGCTGGCGCTATTGGATGTCGCAGATGCGATTCGCCCTTATCCGGAAGTAATTGAGTATTTACAACAGGTAAAAGATGACAACTTTCTGGATGAACTGATTAAGTTTGAGGGTGGACAGTCAGCCAGGGACGCTATCGATGTTTATCTAAACAAATACGGAATGCGATGTGCCGGGGAAATCGATATTACAAGACCTCGTTGGAGCGAAAAACCCATGACGCTTGTCCCCATGATTCTCAGTCATATCAAAAACTTTGAGCCTGGTGCTGGCGATCGGAAATTTGAGCAGGGGCGACAGGAGGCTTTGCAAAAAGAACAAGCGTTATTAGAGCGGTTGAAGCAACTACCGGATGGTGAACAAAAAGTCGAAGAAACAAAACGAATGATCGGTCATTACCGGAATTTCATCGGTTATCGTGAATATCCAAAATACGGCATAGTTAATCGCTACTTCGTTTATAAGAAAGCTTTACTGAAAGAAGCCGAACAACTCGTACAAGCGGGCGTTATTCATGAAAAAGAAGATATATGCTATCTCACTTTTCAAGAACTTCGCAAAGTAGTACGCACAAATAAACTGGATTACCAGATCGTTAACAAACGAAAAGACGAGTACAAATTATGTGAAAAACTAACTCCTCCACGTGTGATCACGTCTGATGGTGAAATCATTGCTCCTGAGTACAAACGAGAAAATCTCCCAGCCGAAGCTATTGTAGGTCTAGCTGTTTCTTCCGGAGTTATAGAGGGACGGGCACGTGTCATTTTAAACATGGAAGACGCTGATCTAGAAGATGGAGATATATTAGTCACCTTCTTTACTGACCCTAGCTGGACACCATTATTTGTATCCATAAAAGGTCTAGTCACCGAAGTTGGTGGACTGATGACTCATGGAGCAGTTATCGCCCGTGAATATGGCTTACCAGCAGTTGTTGGAGTAGAAAATGCTACCAAACTGATAAAAGATGGGCAACGAATTCGTGTACATGGAACAGAAGGGTATGTAGAAATCCTATAATGGGGAAAATATTGTCTTCCTCCTGAATGCGATCGCTAAAAGCAACGGCTCGGATTGTAACTGCCTTCCCAATTACTCATTTTTGTTTCTCGTCTTTTGAATCATTTGTTGGATTGTTTCGGTTTCGCCAATTTCATAAAGACTAATTAAACTATTCTCAATAGTAAAGATTTGCTGAATTGTTGCATCCGCGAGCAAATTGCCTTGCAAATCTCTGACGATTTGATGAACGGTAACGACATTTCGATTGTTTTCATCCGTCTCGAATTTTAAGGTTTCAAGCTGCACTTGAATAACCTTATATTGATTAGTCCAGTATTCGCGCACCGCGTCGCGTCCATAAACGAAACCGCCTTCCACGCCGTTCGCCCATTTCACATCCGGGTGCATCACCGAGATGATTGTTTCAATCTCGCCTTTGTTGAAGGCTTCGTATAAATTTTGCAGAAACTGCTGATTTGAACTCATAATTGTTCACCATCCAATACCAATGTCGTTAAAACAAGAAAGCAGCCCAACCGTTCAAATCAGCACCAGCAGCTTTCGCCCGTCCGCTGCATTGGGGTTGTGATGCGCCTATTTACAGGTGAGCGCCGCCAGATGCCTCAATTCTCTGACCTGTTATCCAACGGCTATCTTCCGAAACTAAGACTGCAACGGCATCAGCAATATCTTCAGGCATACCGATACGCTTGATAGCAGATATTGCAATGGTCTGTTGTTGTCCCTCCTGCGATCGCAACCATCCTGCATTTAAGTCAGTGTCTATTGCTCCAGGAGCGATCGTATTTACAGTGATTCCCCTTGTTCCTAACTCAAGAGCTAAATAGTGTGTCAGCACATCTACTGCACCTTTGGATGCGGCATAAACTGCGTAAACGGGATAGGAAAATCGAGTCAAACCAGTCCCAATATTAATGATGCGACCTTGCTCTTTTAAACGGGGAATCGCTTGTTGTGTGATAAAGAAAAGCCCCTTAACATTCAGATTAAACTGGTAATCAAACTCTTCTTCTTTCCATTCTTGAATAGGCTTTCCAATTGCCGTACCAGCATTATTAATCAAAATGTCCAACTTTGGCTCTTGCCCCAAATTGACTAACTCGGTGTCAATCTTCTCAAACATGGAATAAATGCTAGAAACCTGAGAGACATCTGCTTGCACTGCAAAAGCTGTTCTACCTAGTTGTCTAATTTCAGCCACAACCTCGTTTGCAGCATCTTGATTTTGACCAAAGTGAACAATAACATCAATGCCCTCTTTGGCAAGGCGTTGGGCAATAGCTTTACCCAAACCTCTACTTGCTCCTGTTACTAATGCAATTTTGTTCATGCTTGTTTGAACTTTGATTGACTACCTGATTTTAGCGTTGGTTACCGCATAACGGCGGAGTTGAACCGCACCTTTGGCTAATCACCTTTGGGCGGTTAACGAGGTGTCGGTTCCAACAAAGTGTTAAGGAGAAAAAAAGGCAGCTTGTTTGCTAACACTTGGCTACGTTGCTCCCGCCTTGCCTGGCATTTGGAATGGCCGCGTAGGCAAGGAAGACGTTGAATTTTAGACTTGTCCAGCCGTTAATACTTGGGCTGCGGTCACATCCAGCATTGGAAAAGTCGCTGACTTAATAATGTCTGTTCCCTGAAATACAGTTTCTTCATATAGTCCATCTACTAGACTCAGTAGGGTAATTCGGACTTTGTAGGCATCAACAATCCAGTATTCAGGGATACCTCGTGCGGCATACTCAGAACGTTTATAGCGGTAGTCTCTATCCTCATTCACCTTTCCAGAAGAGACGACCTCAACTACTAATCTTGGAGAAGGCATATCTGGAGTGATCGTAGCTCGTCCGCCTGCCATTGCTTCTAATAACTCTTGTGTCAATATCATTAAATCAGGTAGTCGCACACGAGTCCGGTTGCCTATGACCACGAGTTCTGTATCTTTATGGCGAATGAGTTGAATCGGGATAAACTTGAGAAACTGTGACAGTAGATAGAGAGAAATCAAGTTATTCCTATCGCTTTCCGGTGGCATTTCAACTAACTCTCCATCCACAAGTTCATAGCGAACATCTGTACCATCATCATAGGCAAGATACTCGTCCAGAGTGAGTTTTTTGATTGCTGTGGACATAACTTTTGGCTTGATCATCACTCTAAAAATATATTCTACCTTTCGGATGCACGAACGGGAATTGGTGGGTAATCCAGGGTTCATCAAGTCAGCAGCAGTATTCTGACTCAGTGTTTGATGCAGTGCGATCGCAATTCCTTGGGGCATAATACTTAGATAGATTAACCGAACTTGATATAATTTCAAAAATCAAAGCGGAAATTTAAAATGAACTCGCTAAAGTCCTTATATACAGACGTTAGAGAGGTTCTGGAAAATTCAATTCCTGATTACTGGTCAGCATTAAAACCCTTGCTGAGCAATTTTCTGCAAGAACCAATGTCTCCAGAGGCGATGCTACCATTAGCTTCTTGTCAAGCTGTTGGCGGAACTCCCAAAGATGCCGTTCATATTTCTGCTGCTCTTTTGACTTTTGGAGCATGTTTGCGTATTTTAGATGAATTAGAGGATCAAGATCGACCTGGACAATTATGGGAACAAGTGGGAGCAGCGAGAGCATGGAACTCTGCTGCTAGTATCAATGTTCTCTGCTTTCAAATACTAAGCAAAGCTCCTTTTGAGCCTCAAGTCTTTAAAAAAATTAATCAAGCCTTTCTAGATGCGTGTT
Organism: Desmonostoc vinosum; assembly: GCF_059505385.1. Classification (NCBI taxonomy): domain Bacteria; kingdom Bacillati; phylum Cyanobacteriota; class Cyanophyceae; order Nostocales; family Nostocaceae; genus Desmonostoc; species Desmonostoc vinosum. Next base: position 10,877 of record NZ_JCACKM010000139.1, on the reverse strand, counting down.
TGCGAATTTCTGCAGGTCAGGATAGAGATCTAGCCGGAATGACCAAAAATATTCAAGATTATTGGTTAACTATAGAAATGAAAACAGCTGCCGCGTCAGCTATGGCTTGTGCTACTGGAGCTATGGCTGGTACAAATGACTCCGAATTGATTAATGCCTGTGGAGTTTTTGGCCATCATTTGGGGCTGGCTATACAAATTCTCAATGATATGGAATCAATCTGGCAACCGCACGGCATCACAGATTTAGAGCAAGGAAAAGTTACTCTGCCATTATTGTATGGCTTGCAATTTGATCATCCACAACGTCAGGAGCTTGCAGCCTTTGTTGAGGCTAACGAAATTGCTGCAAATGTCGAAAGAATTAAAGAAATTTTGGATGCAATCGATACCAAAAGTTTTTTAATTTGGGCAGCTTTAAAGGAGCGAGAGCAAGCTTTAGAGGCAATTAAAGTTTGTCCAAATGCTGAGGGGAGGGAGATATTAGAATCATATATCACTGGCATGTTTGGTGATATCAATGTCTTCTCAAAACGCGATCGCTTTGAAGTTTGAGTTGAGGTGCGTAGTTCAGTGCCTCTTGAATCATCCAAAGTCCATACAAATACTGAAGCAAAAACAGGTGGCTGAGTCTGAGAGTATAGACTAAAGTCGATAGCGATCGCATCTCCAGAAATTGTAAACTTTACTAAAAATACCTGAAAATATCAACTCAGGGCTTTACCCACCAATAAAGGAAAGGTGAGATGGGCGATCGCACGTTTGGGCGCAACAAAGCAGCTACATCAGCTTTTTCACATCCATCGCTTGTCTCACAAACTACCCCGACGTTGGCCAACCCAACGCGCGGCTTTGGTCTTTCAACAAATGTCATCGAAACCGCAACAGAAGAATCAACCTCCCTTGAGGAAGCACAAACTGCTGGTGAAGAATCCTTGTTCTCAGAAGCTGTGGAAAAACGCTCTTTTGGACATGATATTAGTCGCATAGCATTGCGTCGTCCCCAGACAAAACCAATGGTGGGAGAACCAAAAGACAAGTATGAGCAACAAGCAGACTCGGCAGCAAATCAGGTGATGCGGATGATTGTACCTCGGAAGTTGAACGCTCTTTCCGTACAGCCTGTACACAATTTTTTGCAGCGCAAATGTGCAGCCTGCGAAGACGAAGAAGACAAAGTACAAACTCAAGTTTCTGAGCCTGCAATCCAAAGGTGGTCACTTTTTGGTGATGATGAAGACAAGCAAGAATCAGAAAGTAGTTCCGGCGGAGGTGTCTTAGACTGGGTCAAAGAAAAAGGTAGTGCAGCCGTAGATACCGTGACTCAAACTGGCAGTGATGTCTATGACTTGGCTAAAGAAAAAGGTAGTGCAGCCGTAGATACCGTGACTCAAACTGGTAGTGATGTCTATGACTGGGCTAAAGAAAAAGGTGGTGCAGCCGTAGATACCGTGACTCAAACTGGCAGCGATGTTTATGACTTGGCTAAAGAAAAAGGTGGTGCAGCCGTAGATTCTGTTACTAACAGCGGTGGACAAGCGGCAAATTTGATTTCCAATTGGCGTAATATTCAAGTGAATTGGAATAGTGAATCAGGCAAGATATTGCAATCCTGGGCGAGTCAGCTTGACCCAGAGATTGTAATAGATATTAGTGGCAAAAGTCCCGCAGAGTTATACAAGGTAGTAGATGTTCCTGACCAAATCAAGCAAGCAGCCAAAGAATTAGCAAAACAAGTAAAAACGGATGTCACTCCTGGTTTTGCACCTAGTCCTAATATTCCACTACCTGACATTGACATCCCAGGTATACCCGGTCGTAAACCCGCGCCTGGCCCTGCACCCAAACCTCCAGCTGAACCTAGACCTGCACCTGATTCTCCAACTGACCCTACTCCTATGATTATTCTTCTTCTACTCATAGGTATAATAATTTTCTTGGCAATTTTATATTACGGAAGAAAGAAAAAGAGTCAAGAGGCTCCAGGCTCAGGCTATCAAGGTGGCGGTGGCACAAGTGGTGGAGGTGGTTCTACTGACAGTTGGGATGATGAAAAAATACCAGAAGATGAGAAAAAAGGAGGGTGTTCACAGGAGAAATTTGATCGAGAATACCTAACAGCTAAAGATCTGATTAGTGAGAGCGAAGGGTATAAGAATAAATACGGTGCTGGAGAAGGGCATTTGGTAAAAGAGCATGTCGGCAAGTCGAACACAGAGCTATGTGAACGAGCATGTAATTCCAATCCCAATAGAAAAGCCACAACAGCTAGTACTTTCAAAGATAGACCAGAAGCTGATGCCAGTGTTCAAAACATACTCAACAGCAAAAATGGCAATATCAAACAATGGGCTACAGATCCCGCCAGAGAGATAGGCGATGAAAGAAGCTTCTCTGTACAACAGACTAACGTGGGAACAACGGCTGCATGTGTTGACAAAACTAAGAAATCGTGCAACTTTGCTCCCGGCAAGGGAGTTACCATACTACTAATCTTTGATCCTACTTGGAAAGTCAAAAGGGGATGCTTTTGGCTGCTGACAGGGCATCCAACTAAGTAGTGCGTAGTTTAACGCCGTAGGCATCGCGGTTGAAAAACACTTTCTTGCGATCGCAGGAATAATACTAGGTGGCACTTGGCAAAAATTATCTCAAGCTACTGCCACAACCGCGCTAGGAATTACTATACTTGTGGCTTCTGATTAAGCTAGAAATAGCTTCGGTGTTGGCTTCCTTACCCGCCAGAGAATTTATTTTCTGGCTAAATTCCCTAAACTTTTCCAAACCGCCGTTCCCGTTGTTGGTAGGCACACAAGGCGCGGTGAAATTCTGTGCGGTCAAAGTCTGGCCAGAGAGTATCTGTAATGTAAATCTCGCCATAAGCCATTTGCCAAAGCAGGAAATTCGAGAGGCGCATTTCTCCGCTAGTGCGAATTAATAAATCTGGATCAGCGACGCCAGCGGTATATAAGTGACGCTCAAATACTTCCTCATTAATTTCATCAGGTTGTAGCAAACCTTGTTGGACTTGTTTAGCGATCGCCCGACAAGCTTGTAAAATTTCTTGGCGTCCACCATAATTGGTTGCTATCGAAAATCGGATACCGCGATTATTTTTAGTTTCTTCCATAGAACGGGAAATTTCTTGTTGTAGCGATCGTGGTAAGACACTCAAATTTCCCACAAACCGAATTTGCACATTCTCCTCTACCATCTCCCGCAATTCTTGACGTAAAACTCTCTGGAACAGAGTCATCAAAAAATCGACTTCTTCCTGCGGTCTTTTCCAATTCTCTGTAGAAAAAGCATAAGCTGTCAGCGCCTGAATTCCCCAATCCTTACAACAGCGCAGCAAATCTTTTAAAGCATCTACTCCCCGTTTATGACCCATAATTCGGGGTAGACCTTGACGCTTAGCCCATCGACCATTGCCATCCATAATTACCGCCACGTGCTGAGGCAATAGTTCTCGTTTTAAATCAGCGGGTAAATCTTGCAGTTTAGTTTGTTGTACTGTCATTTTTTATCTCGAGAAGCGGTCGATGGTAGTCCGAGTAAACGTGAAACTAATACTAATGCCTTCTCACCTATTTGACGAGCCAAACTCAACAGACCAGGAGCAACAGCTTCCCGATCTACATTTGGAGCTAATTGAGCCTCTAATGACTCCTTGAGTTTCCTAATAGTCAGTGGTCTATTTAGGGTTCCCCGTTCCGCTAGGGAAATAGAACCAGTTTCTTCTGATACAACGACACAAATACAATTTTCGACCCGTTCAGTAATTCCCATCGCGGCCCGGTGGCGTGTTCCCAACTGGCGCGAGGCTGTGCGTCCCGACAATGGCAAAATTATGCCCGACGCCACAATCCGTGAACCACGAATCAATGTTGCCCCATCGTGTAACAAAGTTTTTGGTTGAAAAATTGTCTGTATCAGTTCCTTTGAAACCTCCGCATTCAGCTTTACTCCCGGCACAGAAAAATCACGCTCATCAATTGGCCCTGTGGTTTCTAAGATTAGTAAAGCTCCAATGCGATTTTTTGACAATTCTTTAACAGCTTCAACAATTTCATCAATTACACTATCAGATTTGGGGATTGCCAAACTTGAGGGTTGAAAGAGCTGGCGAAATTCACCACGTCCCAATTGTTCCAAAAATCGCCGGAACTCCGACTGTAAAGTAACTGCCATTGCTACAGCGCAACCAATTACCAACTTTTCCAGCACAAAATTTAGTAGAGGTAATCCCAATCTGTGGCTGAGTGCCGAGGCTAGCATCAAGATAATAAATCCCCGCACCATCCATAATGTCCGGCGCTCACTAATAATAACTAGTATCATGTACGTCAGCGCCAGTACTAACATGACATCCAGAGTCCCAAGCAGCAAGGACTGCGACCATCCCAGGTTTGTCAGCCATTGCTTTAACAAATCTCTCATGACATCTGGATTACACTTTTGCCTCTAATTACAGTTAGTCAATTGTCAATTGTCAATTGTAGAACTCTTGACAATTGACAATTAAATAAGGACAAATGACTAATTTTTCAGTCTTTCTGGTAGGCAATCTTGTCGAATTAAATCTTGATAAGTTTCGCGTTGCAAAATGAGATTTGCTTCGCCATTCGCCACTACAACTGCTGCCGATCGCGGTAAGCGGTTGTAGTTAGATGCCATACTGTAATTGTACGCACCAGTTCCTATAACCACGAGAATATCCCCTGGTTCAGTTTTTGGTAGTTGAGCGTCTTTAATCAGAATATCCCCTGATTCGCAATGCTTGCCAGCAATTGTGACTGTTTGTGTCAGTGGAAAAGACATTTTGTTAGCTACTACTGCTCGATAAACTGACTGGTAAGTAATTGGACGGGGATTATCAGACATGCCTCCGTTAACTGCTATGTAAGTGCGGATTTCTGGAATCACTTTAGATGCACCGATAGTATAAGCTGTGACACAAGCTGTAGCAATTAGCGATCGTCCCGGTTCACAAAGCAACTTCGGTAATGGCAGATTTTCAGCGGCACAAGCTTCTTGAATGACTTCACAAATCGCTTTGACCCACTCTTCTATACTGGGTGGGTCATCTGATTCTGTGTATCTAATTCCCAAACCGCCACCGACATTTAACTCTGTCAGATTTAAACCATATTTTGCGGCCTTCTGCAACCACTGCACCATCACAACTGCTAAATCTCTATGCGGTTGACGCTCAAAAATTTGCGAACCGATATGAGCATGTAGTCCTACACAGTTAAGAGCAGGTTGCTTGCTTACAAAACTAAATAATTCATCTAATTGATTGGGATCAAAGCCGAATTTACTATCTAGTTGTCCCGTGCGAATATATTCATGAGTATGGCATTCAATGCCCGGAGTCAATCGCAGCATGATCCGGGGAAGAGACGCGGGGACGCGCTTACGCGGTGAGACAGCGCGGTCTGCCTCATGAGCGACTGCGAACCCGGAGAGTGGTAATTTCTCCGTATCTCCGTATCTCCGTGTCTCCGTATCCTCGACAATTTCTACCAAAGTGTGTAGCTCATGCCAGTTGTCCACCACAATCGTGCAACCGGATTCTACGGCAAAGACCAGTTCTTCACGAGATTTGTTATTGCTGTGGAGGTAAATGGTATCAGAATTGACGCCAGCTTGCAGAGCTGTGTAAAGTTCGCCACCAGAAGCCACATCAATTCCTAAACCTTCCGATGCGGCGATCGCGCAAACTGCTAGACAACTCCAGGCTTTTGAAGCATACAGTACTTGAGCATTACCCTTATAGTATTGCTTGAAAGTATCTCGGTATTGCTGACAAGCCAAACGCAGGGTTTCTTCATCTAAAATATAGAGAGGTGAACCAAACCGCTGTACTAGGGTTGTGACATCACACCCACCAATCTCTAGGAAGTCCTGTTGATGAACTCTGGCAGTTAAAGGTAAAAGTTGCTGGTTAGGCGAAAGATTGGAGTTAGTGCTACGCCTTTGAGGTAAATACTGACTACCAGAATGTTGAACCCCAGTGGGGTGAGTCGATACCATAATTTTAAGATTTGTCCTTGTTCAAATTACGGGCTTGAGTAAGTCTTTCGATTCTCAGTTTACCGAAAAGGAGAGCAGGGAAAGTATGAGGAATTAGGAATTGGGGACTGGGGACTAGGGAACTCGGGGCCCCCGCTCCCGGAGGGAGTGGTGATTAGGGGTAATGGGGAATGGTTTTCTATTTCTCTCCGTGCCTCCCCTACCCTTGAAAGCCCTGCCTCCCCTACTCTCCCTGCTCCCTGCCCCCTGCTCTTTACTCTCCATTCTTTTAAATGTGATTTCACTAGACCTGGAAATTCAACTTTTAAAACCACAGCATCTGAGTGCAATACTAGAATTGGATCAAGCCTGTTTTGGCGGTTTGTGGACTTTGGATGCTTACCAGCGAGAGTTGGACAGTCCTAACAGCGACTTGCTAGGCTTATTTTCCCCTTTATCTGACCCTAAACTGCTAGGAATGGGTTGTTTTTGGTCAATTTTAGAGGAAGCCCACATCACAATTTTGGCGGTTCACCCCCAATATCACCGTCAAGGTTTGGGACAAGCTGTACTATATTCTTTGCTCCAAACTGCTTGCGATCGCGGCTTAGAACGCGCCACTCTCGAAGTTCGCGCTTCTAACCTAGCAGCCATATCCCTATATCAAAAATTTGGCTTTAAAACAGCTGGGCGGCGACGGCGTTACTACCAAGATAATAATGAAGATGCCCTAATTCTCTGGATTTCCGAGCTACAACAGCCGCAATTCCAAAAAACCTTAGATACTGGGCACACCCAAATTAGCGATCGCCTCCGCCAATCCTCATGGCAGTTTAGGTAATAGGGATTGGGTGTTTGTTATTTCTTTCCCTGCCTCCCTGGTCACTGAGCGAAGTCGAAGTGCTATCTCCCCAGTCACTGAGCAAAGCCGTACCCTACGGGATCTTGCTACGGGTAGCTTGCTTTCTGATCCCCCTGATCTTTTTTTCCGGTCAGCAAAAAATTGCCATTTTGAAACATTTTCTTATATTTAAATATTATTCGTATATAAGTTTTTTTATATGTATATCTTATGAGTAGTTATTTTTCCTTGATAATGGGAAATAAATTTGATATGTATATGTATTTGGGATCAAATTACTAAACTCTCATCACCAGCACTCACTTATTTGTAATCAATCCCAAAAACGCTGGTAAACTCAAGCTCCTCAACACACAAGCTACACAAAAGTAATCAACGCTTAACAATTACCATCACAACCTGAGTAAAAAGATCTGGATGTCTATAATCTTTATACAGGCATCCAAAAGCTTTGCCTGTGCTAAAATCAGCGTACCGGCACGACGCAGGTGATGGGAAAAATGCCATGTTTGAACGCTTCACAGAAAAAGCCATTAAGGTAATCATGCTGGCCCAAGAAGAGGCCCGCCGTTTAGGTCACAACTTTGTTGGCACCGAGCAGATCCTCCTGGGTCTGATTGGTGAAGGCACTGGTGTGGCGGCAAAAGTGCTGAAATCAATGGGAGTAAATCTCAAAGATGCCCGCATTGAAGTTGAAAAAATTATAGGCCGGGGTTCAGGCTTTGTGGCCGTGGAAATTCCGTTTACGCCACGGGCAAAGCGGGTTCTGGAACTATCTCTAGAAGAAGCACGCCAACTGGGGCATAACTACATTGGCACCGAGCATCTGCTGTTGGGCCTGATCCGCGAAGGGGAAGGTGTAGCAGCCAGGGTGCTAGAAAACCTCGGTGTGGATCTATCCAAGGTCAGAACCCAAGTAATTCGTATGCTGGGAGAAACTGCTGAAGTTTCACCAGGGGGTTCATCCGGTCGCACAAAAACCCCGACATTGGATGAATTTGGCTCAAACCTGACCCAAATGGCAACTGATAATAAGCTTGATCCCGTGGTGGGACGCGCCAAGGAAATTGAGCGAGTGATTCAGATTTTGGGTCGCCGGACTAAAAATAATCCAGTATTAATAGGCGAACCAGGGGTTGGTAAAACAGCGATCGCCGAAGGTTTAGCATCACGCATTGCTAACAAAGATGTGCCCGACATCTTAGAAGATAAGCGCGTGGTGACGCTAGATATCGGCTTACTCGTTGCTGGCACCAAGTACCGAGGTGAATTTGAAGAACGCCTGAAGAAAATCATGGATGAAATTCGGCAGGCGGGTAATGTAATTCTCGTAATTGACGAGGTACATACCTTGATTGGTGCAGGTGCAGCCGAAGGTGCAATCGATGCAGCCAATATCCTCAAGCCAGCCTTGGCTAGAGGTGAATTGCAATGTATCGGCGCAACAACCCTCGATGAATATCGTAAGCACATCGAGCGCGATGCAGCACTAGAGCGGCGTTTCCAACCAGTGATGGTAGGTGAACCGACAGTAGATGAGACAATAGAAATTTTATATGGTCTGCGCGATCGCTACGAGCAACACCACAAGCTGAAAATCTCCGATGAGGCATTAGTGGCAGCAGCGAAATTATCTGATCGTTATATCAGCGATCGCTACCTGCCAGATAAAGCCATCGACTTGGTTGATGAAGCCGGTTCTCGTGTGCGCTTGATTAACTCCCAACTGCCACCCGCAGCCAAAGAGTTAGACAAAGAACTGCGGCAGATCTTAAAAGAAAAAGATGATGCTGTGCGCTCCCAAGACTTTGACCGAGCTGGGGAACTGCGCGATCGCGAAATGGAAATCAAAGCTGAGATTCGAGCGATCGCTCAAAGCAAAACCAACGCCAACGGCACCGAAGGTGAAGAACCCGTAGTTACAGAAGAAGACATCGCTCACATTGTCGCTTCCTGGACTGGGGTACCGGTGAACAAGCTCACCGAATCTGAATCCGAAAAGCTGTTGCACATGGAAGACACCCTGCACCAGCGTTTAATTGGTCAAGACGATGCAGTCAAAGCAGTTTCACGAGCCATTCGTCGCGCTCGTGTCGGTTTGAAAAATCCCAATCGGCCCATTGCTAGCTTTGTCTTCTCTGGGCCTACTGGCGTAGGTAAAACCGAGTTAGCTAAGTCTTTGGCTTCTTACTTCTTCGGTTCCGAAGAAGCAATGATTCGCTTAGACATGTCCGAATACATGGAGCGTCATACCGTCAGTAAGTTGATTGGTTCACCTCCAGGTTATGTTGGTTATAACGAAGGTGGTCAGCTAACCGAAGCTGTGCGCCGTCGTCCTTACACCGTGGTGCTGTTTGATGAAATCGAGAAAGCGCACCCCGATGTCTTCAACATGTTGCTGCAAATCTTAGAAGACGGTCGCCTCACCGATGCCAAAGGTCGCACGGTAGACTTTAAGAATACCTTGCTGATTTTGACTTCTAACATTGGTTCCAAGGTGATTGAAAAAGGCGGCAGCACCATTGGCTTTGAGTTTGCCGATGATGTCAGCGAATCACAATACAACAAGATTCGCTCCTTGGTGAACGAAGAACTGAAGCAATACTTCCGTCCAGAGTTCCTCAACCGACTCGATGAAATTATCGTCTTCCGTCAGTTGAGCAAGGCCGAGGTGACACAAATCGCCGAAATTATGCTCAAGGAAGTATTTGGGCGTCTGACCGAAAAAGGTATCACCTTAGAAGTTACAGACCGCTTCAAAGACCGCTTAATCACCGAGGGTTATAGCCCAAGTTACGGTGCAAGGCCGTTACGTCGGGCGATTATGCGCTTGTTAGAAGATAGCCTAGCAGAAGAAATTCTCTCTGGACGCATCAAAGATGGTGACACAGCCATTGTAGATGTAGATGACAGTGGTAATGTGCAGGTTAGTTCGCAACAGCGCCGGGAATTATTACCCCAAGCTGTTGAGTCATAGATAAATTTGGGATTAAATCTCAAGTTAAAAATTATAAAACGGTAGAGTAATAAAAACTCTACCGTTTTTTAGTGCAAATTTATTTACTTGTCAGCTAGCTTGGTTAATATGCCGTTGTAACTCGGTTGCAAATTCCTCATCTGTGCGAGTAATCACCTTTGGTCGCTGGTCTAATCTGTCCATTAAAATATGGAATGCCTCAGTATCCTGTGGGTGATATCTAACCCAATCTCTTAATTCCTCATCTGACATGGCTGGATAATTAGGTTTAGTCATGGAAATGTCACCTCACCGTTAGGATATATCTCTATTTGTATTGTGTCTCCAATTAAAACGTATATACGCTTTGTTCTTTCGTCCAGTCGTACAACGTTAATAGGCTGAAACATATTACTGGCTCTCACACATCTACTGTAAAACGCTCTCAACTGTTCTGTTGTTGGTTCCATCAAACCCCACTCTCAATAAAGCTACCTCGTAAGCACTAAAACGCTGTTTGATCTTTGCTACTAATTGCATGTTTGTAAAATGAGGATATCTAAGAATCAAGTTGAGACGTAGCGATCGCCAAACATTAAATTATAATCCCAATACTGAAAGATGCGATCGTCTATCAATTATCCATTCTCATTCCTGTTCCAAAATCTTTTCTATATCTTGTTTTGCATACAGAACCCGCACAATATTAATCTTTTCATCTTGTTCAAAGTAAAAAATTAGATACTTTTTAAATCCCTTAACAGCCCATCTACGTAAACCTTCTAAACGAAGATTTGCCGAGTTATATCGACTACCTATTCCAGGCATTTTTGCTAATTGGGCAAAAGTTTCTCTTACAGAGTCAAAAAATAGAAGTGCAGTATTCAGGTTTTCTTGAGAAATGTAAGCAAAATGCTCATCGATATCCAAACTGGCTTTGGGTGTGATGACTAAGCTAAAAAACATCTAAATTACATAATCAAATTAAATCAGGACTTACGCAACTGGCACAGGCGAGCGCTAAATTTGAGTACAAATGTAT
>NZ_JCACKM010000138.1:0-18216 GCF_059505385.1 Desmonostoc vinosum | reverse complement strand
AACTCGCGTCGGGGTTCCCCCCGTTGTAGCGACTGCCGCGCACCAGACGCAGAGAAGAACTTTTGCAAGAGGTTTAGTATTCTTTGAGCGTGGATAAATTGCTTTTTTATGGTACAATTGTACTATACAGACAAATATTACTGACTGCGAGGGGAAACTGCCTCGCAGTTTTACCTAATAAAAAAAGTATCCTCTTACGGATTTCTGCAGTTTTTTATGAGCGAATAATCGCTGGTAATATTACACTTCAAACTTTCATAGCTATAACAACTTATTTCTGAAGCGTTCAAACTTCAGCAACTGTTATTTGAGAATAGTTGCAATATTGATAATAAAATTAGCAGGTGGAAATATGGTAAATCAAACTGGGAAAATTTTGGTTTGTAATTTTTTAAAAAATCACAAATCTGGCTCTAATCAAAGAACAAAGTTTACTCTTTACAATTTAGCAGGACAAGAGAAGTATTACTATTTGGTCGATAAATACCAAATCAAAGAAATTTATCAAGTTTTAGATAGTACGACGGCAACATCTGTGGCAGAACCACTAGCAAAAGAATACACCTATCAAGTATTCTTTTCTAGAATTGCCAAGCAAATTTATGGTACACATAAAACACTCAAGCTATATGGAGTTAAGCCAGAAGATGAAGGAATAATTTATAAATATCAATTAATTACTAAAGATGTATATCATCAACTTCGAGATGTACCTATAGCACAAAATCATGAATCAGTTTACGCCTTTGCCAAAGCTAATTTAGCTGAAGGAAATTTAAATATTGCCAAGTATGCGATCGCAAGTACTTTGAATGCGACTCTTATAGAAAAACACGCTAAAGCACTCACCAGTCAAGATATCGCAAAATTTGCTCAAGATATTGACAGTATTTTATTTTATCCAAATTCTTTACAAAAGTATGAAATTCTTGATTATGTACAGGTAAATCACAAAATCTCTGTGCTAGAACTCATTAAAATTTTTGAGGAGCATCGCAACAACATCATCATCAACATCAAGCATTTACAAGATAATTATCAAAGAAAAAGTATCAAACGAATTGCAGGAATCAGGGATGAAAATGAGGAACTGATTAAGCCTTGGTTACAAACAGAATATATTGATGACAGCGAATATATTGGTATGGGTGTATTTGAATTAAATCGTAATACCGCTACTATTAACCTGCTTGTCAACCGCAAAATTAAGCTTGTCAAACTTGAAGATACAACGCCGATTTTAGAGGTTGCAGGTTTACTAACGAACGACCTAGCGAGTTTCAATAATTACACAATTGTCAGTGATGGACAAATCAATATCAAAGCCTTAAAAGTCAAAATTAGTAATCAGAAAACCTTTAAGTTACTCAAAGAAAAAGGTGTTATAGAAGCAGAAGAATTTGATTTTCGTTCTGCATACATTATTCAACTAGATACATTGCCGCTTGTACCGATTGACAAAAATTATAGCAGTATTGATGGATTATTCTCTCAGCTAGCAGAAATCAAAGTGCTTGCTAGTATTATTTATGCTCACCTAAAAGGCGAGTCAGATACATTTGTACCAGCACAATTAGATGATTTGAAAAGTCATTGTCTTTCTAATAATATTTATACAAATTTTCCCACAACTAACGAATATACTAATATCAAACAAGCTCTAGTGAGTGGTATTATTTGTTCACGAGTGAGCTACAAAATCGATATTGGTAGCCAAGACATTATTAACTTCAGTAAATTGCATTCTGCTAATAAATTCCTCAACAGAATGTATCGAGCTTATGACAAAGAAACTGGAGAAATTTTCACTAAGCCTAACTTAAGAATGGTATCTGATGAAAATATTGGTTTTAGACATAAGTTACTTTCATCTCGTACCAAAATAACCAAAGTCGATGAATTGATGAAACCAATTTTTGACGACTTTCTCGGACTGAGACCAAACGGAACAGTTGCAAATATCTTGACAAAAGTCAGTGCTGACAGTTTGGTGCAGATATTACAAGATAAACAAGATGGCAAGCAAGTTAGCAAAGAAGAAATGGTGACAGTATTGACGGCAGCAAGCACCAAGCTAGAGCAATATATCAACCAAATATATCAAGAAAAAATCTCCCCTTTAGTATTTTATATTGGTGCCACGGGATTGCTACCAAATAACATGGTAACTAAAGCTATGAATGCTGAGGAGATAGCTGCTAAATATCCTGATTTACAGTTTTCTAAAAATGAGCAAACAGGCACATTTTTTGTAGTTGGCGATAGTATTATTAGTGTGTATGGTAAAACTGAGTATTACAGCAAAAAACTTGCTATCGGTGTAGAAAAATAAGTTTGCAAAGCCTTAGCTGAAGGATAAAGGATGAAACAGCTTTATCCTTGTTAGCGACACAGGAGCGTCGCGTCATTACGAATTACGTTAGCGCAGCGTAAAGCCTGCGGCATAGCTTCGCTTAGAGCGAGTCCTCGATAGCGTTAGCGTTAGCGAAGCGGTAGCGAGTCCTCGAGCGTCAGCGGTAGCGACGCAGGAGCGTCGCGTCATTACGAATTACGAATTATTTAATCATTGCTTGTATGAATAAATTAGCAAGAGCATTGAGTCCCATGCCTAAACCCGGAACTATAAATAAAAACATCATCGCAAAGATGCCAAATTGGGTATTTTCTAATGGCTTTAACTGAGGAAAAATCTCACTGAAAACATGAAAGCCATCAAGTGGTGGAATTGGTAGAAGATTGAACAGAAATAAAGTTAAATTGATTTGAGCAGCTAAATAAATAAATTCAAAACTTAAGAATCCCGAAATACCAGGAGCAAAGAAAAGTTTGAGTCCTATGGTAAATATGATGCCTAAAGCCAGATTTAACAATGGCCCAGCTGCGGACACTAAAATATTGCCTAGTTTGGCAGAACGAAATTTAGAAGGATTTACAGGCATTTGCCCCCAAGCTATACCAGTGAGGCAAAGAAAAATTAATGACCCCCAACCCATATGAACTACGGGATTGAGTGTAAGATGACCAGTTTTTTGGGGAGTGTTATCTCCCTGACTCATCGCAGCTATGCCGTGAGCAAGTTCATGTAAGGTAATAGAAAATATGACAATAGCGACGATTCTCAGAAATAGAATCGGCTCAGTAATTAATGTTTCGATAAACATGTATTTTAGCTAGTATTATTGGGTTCAGATGCTAAGCTGTTCCACATATAACTTGCATAATTAGAGCGGGCAAGATGCCCACTCCACAAGAGTTTTATTTAATTTGATTATGTAATTTAGATGTTTTTTAGCTTATCCCTGTTATCTGAGGATGAAATACAAAACTTACACGATAGATTCCAGAAAGTCTGTTGAAGGTGAATTTTTGGAAGTTCACAGCTAAAACAGGTGTTGCTTTAGTCAATCAATTGGCTATGTTTTGGTCATGCCTCATCAGTGTAATAACTTGCTGTTTATACTAATATTATGAAAATAATTACGTAACTAGCTACTGTATATTTTGGTAATTATTTAAGATTAAAATTAACTCACTTGTGTTATGCCTAATTGTTTTTCATAGCTTATAAAAAAGGGTTTTTAGCATTTAGCACGCTAAACAGCCTAGTAATTAATACTGAATTAATTTTAAATAATGTATATTTTTTTAATTTGTATGTGATATGCATTGTTGCTTTTCTGCATAGGCGATCGCTATTTCCAATGGTTTGATCTGAATGGATTAACCTGATACTTAGAACCTCGACTAGTTATTTTTATTACCAAGTGCAACTATATTGCTTCTAAATAATTAAGAAAATAATCATAAATTAGACGGTATAATATCTGCTTCTTGGTATTATTTTTGATGCACTGACGATAAACAACAATGGATGAACATCAGCGTCGCTCTTATTGGCGTGCTAATACAGCTTTAATTCGCAATCTTTTAATTGTTTGGGCACTAGTTTCTCTCGTTTTCAGTATTTTGTTGGTTCAACCATTAAATACGTTCCGCTTTTTTGGTGTGCCTTTTGGCTTTTGGATGGCACAGCAAGGATCAATCCTGATATTTGTGGGATTGATTTTTATTTACGCCTTCCAAATGGACAATATAGACCGCAAGTATAATAAAAAGTGAGGAAAAACGGTGACAGTTGAAGCTTGGACGATTTTAATAGTTGGACTTTCATTTCTTGTATACATCTACATTGGTTGGCAATCGCGAGTCGAAAATACTAAAGACTTCTTCATAGCAGGTCAAGGGATACCTTCAATTGCCAATGGTGCTGCCACTGCTGCTGATTGGATGTCTGCGGCCTCGTTTATTTCGATGGCAGGGCTAATTTCTTTTTTAGGCTATGACGGTTCTATTTATTTGATGGGTTGGACTGGCGGCTATGTATTATTGGCATTGCTGCTAGCTCCCTACTTGCGGAAATTTGGTAAGTATACTGTGCCAGATTTTGTGGGCGATCGCTACTACTCTAATGTCGCTCGTTTAGTGGCAGTGATTGCAGCTATCTTTGTTTCACTCACCTATGTTGCTGGACAAATGAGGGGTGTAGGCATTGTTTTTAGCCGCTTCCTACAAGTAGACATCAACACAGGCGTGATCATCGGCATGGTGATTGTGGGCTTTTTTGCTGTCTTGGGGGGGATGAAGGGCATCACCTGGACACAAGTCGCGCAGTACTGCGTGTTAATCGTCGCTTACTTGATTCCAGCGATCGCGATCGCTTGGTTACTTACTGGTAATCCTTTTCCCCAGCTTGCGTTTACATTCAGTGATATTGCTGATAAGCTCAATAAAATCCAAGTTGACCTTGGGTTTAAAGAGTACACTCAAGCATTTGTGAACAAGTCTATGATAGATGTACTGTTCACCACCATTGCACTGATGGTAGGCACTGCGGGCTTGCCTCATATTATTGTGCGTTTTTACACAGTACCTAACGTGCGTGCTGCTCGCTATTCCGCTGGTTGGGCGTTATTATTCATTGCGATTCTTTATACCACTGCTCCCGCCCTTTCGATGTTTGCCCGCTATAACCTAATTGATTCTCTACATAATCAGACAATTGCAGAGGTGCAGCAGCTAGACTGGGCGACCAAATGGGAAAAAACTGGACTACTGTCATTCGAGGACAAAAATAAAGATGGGCGTCTGCAATTAACCCCAAGTAAAGACACCAACGAAATTAAGATTGACCGAGACATTATCGTGCTGTCAACCCCAGAGGTAGCTAAACTTGCTCCTTGGGTGATTGCCTTAGTAGCAGCTGGTGGTTTAGCCGCTGCTTTGTCTACAGCATCGGGTTTGTTGTTGGTAATCTCTAGTTCTGTTGCTCACGATGTCTATTATCGGATTATAGATTCAAGTGCCTCAGAACAAAAACGGGTGTTTGTCGGGCGCGTGATGATTGGGCTATCCCTTGTTCTAGCAGGATACTTTGGGGTGAATCCGCCGGGTTTTGTGAGTGAGGTGGTGGCTTTTGCTTTCGGTTTAGCAGCCGCTAGCTTCTTCCCGGTAATCGTCCTGGGGATTTTTGACAAGCGCACCAATTCCCAAGGGGCGATCGCTGGCATGTTGACGGGTTTAATTTTTACAATCGTCTATATTGTGGGTGTCAAATTTGCAGGCGTACAACCCTGGTTCTTTGGAGTTTCCCCCGAAGGAATAGGAACTTTAGGAATGCTAATCAACTTAGTAGTGACTTTCGTAGTTTCTCGCCTCACACCACCCCCACCACTAGAAATTCAAGCCCTCGTGGAAGACTTACGCAGTCCAACGATTGAGGAGGCGTAGTTTAATTGGGGAACTCACATCTTGCACCTGCCAGTGAAAATAATGAGTCTGCCGCAATAAAGTTATAAAAATTACATATCTATTTGTCTCTGCATTTAGTCCATTTCTAATGGACTTTTGCTATAAGACAGGGATTTACAATCCCTGGCGGTAGAGAGCGAAGCCGAACAATTAGGTAAGTTTTGCGACTGACAGTTTGAAAGGTGCAAGATCTGAGGGAATGGGGAATTGGGAATAGGTGTTTGTTATTCCCCCCAGCCTCCCCAGCTTTTTACTCCCTCATCTCCCCCCACTCCCCAATCACTGCAACCTCTGAATATTACTCATAACTTGCTCGTATAAGTCGGTGTTATTTTCACTGCGGAAGATGGCTGCTGCTTGTTGGAAGTCCTGACGCGCACCTTCTATGTCTCCGTTGGCGGCACGGGCGTTTCCTCGGTTGTTGTAGGCGGGGCCAAAGCTATCATTGAGACGAATGGCTTGATTATAATCGGCGATCGCTCCCTTGAAATCTCCACTGGCGGCGCGAGCATTACCCCGGTTATTGTAAGCGATCGCATATTTAGAATTGAAGGTAACAGCTTGATTGTAATCATCTAGCGCTCCTTTTTTATCTCCATTAGCAGCGCGAGCATTACCTCGATTATTGTAGGCTTCGGCATATTTGGGAGCAAGACGAATTGCTTCGTTGTAATCTGGAATTGCTGCTTGATGGTTCCCTAAAGATGCGCGAGCATTACCCCGATTATTATAGGCTTCAGCGTCCTTGGGATTGATCCGCAAAGCTTCAGTGTAATCTGCAATCGCTGCTTGTTTGTTTCCTAGATCAAATTGAGCTAATCCCCGGCTTTTGTAAGCATCACCATATTCGGGATTCAGTTCTATGGCTTTAGTATAAGAGGCGATCGCTGCTTTTGAGTTGCCTTTGAGGTGCTGATTCTGTCCCTGAACATACAACTTACCAGCACTGGATGTTTGAGTTGAGCGACGATTAGAGGAAGTAATACCTATCTCTGTCACCAACACATCATTATTGTTTTTACTACAAGAAACGCTGATAATTGCGCTTAATGTGGTCAAAGCAGCTATGGTAAATCCTTTACTAATCTTTATCCAGTTTTCCTCCATTAAGCACCATTTCATAAATTGCTATCTACTCTACACCTGAGTAATGGGAACTAAATTTTTACTGCGTTTTAAGTTTTCCGTCTTGATATGCGATAAATCAGCACCAAGCAACTATAAGTTTATTTGGCGTTGCATAATTGCGGGATGATTTATCGGGCTACGCCCCGCTACGCTAACACGCAGAGGCAAGGCAGCGCGTTGCGGGGGTTCCCCCCGTTGTAGCGACTGCCGCGCAGAGGCGCAGAGAGAATAAAGAGTTTGAGATTTCAATCCATCATATTTCATCCCATGATTCAGCAACGCCGTTTATTTAATACTCTTTCCGCTCAACATCACTTTCCTCAGTTTTGGGAGTTAATCGCCAAGCAATAGTTTTGTCAATATCCACAGACAATTGTTCTAGGTTATTACCCAAATCTTTTTGAAGTTTCTGAGTTAGTGTTACAGGAAAATCGAAATTAATCTCTTGGTTTTGTACTAATTTGACTAATTCTGTAAATGCAACTTTGATTGTTGTACGCTCATAACTAGTCAGTTTGCAATAATTAGTCTCCGCTATGTTCTGAGCCTGCATAGCTTTTTTAATGCGCTCTTGCAAATGCTCAAATTCAGAATTTAGCACCTTTAATTGCTGCTCAAATTCTGTATATCTTCCACCCAGGTATATTAAATCTTCTGCTGCCGGATCAGGGTTATTTTCTGCTTGTAGTTTTAGTAAGTGCTTATGTATTTGAGCTAGATAAATACAGTCTAGGTAAGCATATTCTATCTGTTCTTCAGTTAAGGGTCGCTTTCCCCAATTACTGCTTTGTTCCTGTTTATCGATATAGTTAAACTGACAAAGTTCTGTAGCAAGAGTTTTGAGTTGATAGTTGGGTAATGGTAAAAGATAGTAAGGAATTTTTTTGGCAATATCTAAAGTGCAAGTGATATTTTTTGCTTTTTTGTTTCCTAGAAGTTTCAAATCATAGCTAGCATTATGAAATACCTTTTCAATAGCAGGATTTGTCATAATTTTTTCAATAAATTCTGCTATAATATCAGGCTGATCTAAGACATCTAAAAGGTAAACGCGATCGCCACTCATATCTTGAGGATCATCCAATACCTGAATCAGTGACAATCTAGGAGTACGGCTTTTATAATCAGCCACTTCTGTATCAATCCACAGAGTTTGGGCTGTGGTATATTCAGCGACAAGTGAAAGAATTTTGCTAGCGTCTGTGAGATAAGGCATTAGTATAAATATACGGAGTTTTTTCCCAAATCAAGAACGCATAATTTACCCGTAAAAGGTACGATATAAATAAGATTTAGTTAAATAGTACATACCACTGGCGATATTATATGCTGCCATCGTCAGCAAGTAGCGATCAGCCTATTAACAATTCTCAAACTAAGTTAGATCGGTTTTTAGTTTGTGGACTAGGAAGTTTGGGTCAGCATTGTGTTGCTATTCTCAAGGAATATGGTGTTATTGTCAATGCCATCGACCAAGAACAGCCCAAAAATTGGCAAGTACCGGACGTATTAAGTTTATTAGAACACTTACTAATCGGAGATTGCCGTCAAGCAAACATTCTAGAACAGGCACAAATTTGTCAATGCCGAACTGTGCTTTTAGTTACTGGTGATGAGCGAGTTAATATAGAAGCTGCCTTTGCAGCACGACTTCTCAATCCTCAAGTGCGTCTTGTTGTACGTTCTGATAAGCAAAATCTGAATGAACTTTTAAGTCAAAATCTCGGTAATTTTATTGCTTTTGAGCCCAATCAACTATCTGCTTCTGGCTTTGCTATTGCAGCTCTTGGAGACGAAAATATTGGATATTTCACACTCGAAGGACGCCAACTTCAGGTAGTAAAGCATCGAATGCAAGCAAGCGATCGCTGGAGTAATCATCAGCATTTATATGAACTTAATACCTCATCTCGTAGGGTATTACATCACACTAATAGTTCATCTAATTCGGTTACAGAATTTTATCAGTGGGAACCAGAAGCAATATTACATACTGGCGATACTATTGTTTATATCGAAGTTAGAGAAGAGGTGACTCGTTCGCCACAAATTGTTACTCAATCTCGCTTTAGCTGTCAGCAATTGTGGCAAGTGATTGTATCGGTAATAACTGAGAATCAATTTAAACAAAAAATCGCGCAATTGTGGCAAAAATTAGAACGTTATCAAAGTTTGAGATTAGCAATAATTTGTAGCATTACAGTACTTTTATTATGGTGTTTTGGCACAATCGTTTATTGTTTAAATTATCCTGAAATTAACCTAATAGAAGCATTTTATGCTACTGCGGTATTGCTGTTGGGAGGATATGGAGATTTATTTGGCGGAGTTAACTTTAAAATACAGCCAGAACCAGCCGAACACATGCCAGGATGGTTACGATTATTTAGTCTCGGATTAACTTTGACTGGTATAGGTTTTGTGGGAGTATTATATGCCTTATTAACTGATACTCTCTTAAGTTTGAGATTTAAATTTTTTAGTAGCTACCTACCAGTAATGCCTCAAAAAGATTATGTTGTAGTCATTGGATTTAATCGAGTAGGTCAACAAGTTGCTGCTTTGTTACAAGAACTCAAGCAACCTTTGGTGGGTATTAGTAGCACTGGCATTAACGTAGATTTGCTCAACAAAATACCACTGATTATTGGTAGTATTGCCGAAGCTATAAATAAAGTAAATCTTGCCAAAAGTAAAAGTATTATAGTCGTCACAGACGATGACATGGAAAATTTGGAAATAGCTTTGATGGCTCATGCTCAAAGTCCTGATACTCACGTGATCATTCGTACTTATGATCGGCGTTTTAGTGAGAACATAGCACGGCTATTTCCCTATGCTCAAGTTCTGTGTACCTCTGTAATTTCCGCAGAAGTTTTCGCGGCTGCAGCTTTTGGGGAAAATATTCTCAGTTTATTTCACTTTGATAATCAGACTATTTTGGTAGTGGAGTACATAATTGAGGTTGGTGATACACTCAATGGATTACTATTAGCTGAAGTCGCCTATGGTTATGGTGTTGTGCCAATCCTCTATCAAAAGTATAGGCGATCGCCTGTTAAGTTAATGCCTACTGATGATATCAGACTGGTTGCTGGCGATCGTCTAATTGTTTTAGCAAATAGCAATAGTCTTCAACGAATTGAACGAGGTGAATTGTTACCACGTACTTGGTATGTAAAGGTCGAGAAAGCTTTAGCTCAAGATGCTATTTTTGACGGTGCAAATGAAATAAGTGTGATTTCTGGCTGTAGTATAAATATAGCTAGAATATTCATGCATAATTTGCCGGGACAGTTACCTATGGCATTATATAAACATCAAGCTCTGCGTTTAGTACGAAGATTGAGTAAATTAAGAGTCACAGCTCAGATTAATTCGTAATTAACAAGTTCCGTGGGTTTAAGTCCCCCAGTTCTATAATCGGCAAGTTTTGTGTTGGGGTCAAATCCCCATTACAAAACTTAATTACGCGCTTCGCAGCGGTAGCGAGTCCGCGAGCGTCATTACGAATTACGAATTACGAATTACTTAAGCTGTTCCACATTTAACTTGCAAATACTGGGCAAGTAAGACGCCATTGGTGTCAACTTAACCGCGTCAGCAGCGGTTAGAAACAGGTCTACACAAACAAAACCCACCTACATGGGTTTCAAACCTTTATAGATGTGATCACCAGTATCTTCATCATTATCTTCGTCTTTGACAATTAAATAGTCTGTTTGATGTGGTTTTGGTGTGACATGATTTAAATTTGTATTTAGTGCAGCATAAGTTTCTATTTTGGCAGATAGCATGAGTAGAGATACAGTACTTAGAAAACTTAAGGCTGTTACTATTTGCCAATTTTTAACTTTTATCAACATCAGAATTAACTCCAGCTACTAAATAGATTGATAATCATATCGATACAAAAATATTCTACTTAGTTATTCTTCCTCAAGAGCGATCGCATAATCAATTTATGTTGATAAGCAGCATTTTATGATTAATATGTTCATCCATAAGCATGATGCAAATCTGAAGCTTTCAATAGGTCAATCGTTTTCAGGATTTTAGCTACAACAAATTGTTAAATATATTTGTGATGATGAATACGTGCATTTTCAGAAAACCTATTCCCTGTCCCCTCCTTTGATGAGATTTTCATAACATAAGTGGGAAAACCGTACTCATCTGATAGGTTTTCTTCACCATAAATCTGAGTTTAGCTAGATACAATCGGAGTGTGGCTTGAGTAATGCTGTTGTCTAATAAAGACTAAAAAATCTAAAACAGCATTAGTAGGAGAGCAAAAATATGACAAATCAATTGAAAACTGCTGCTTTATTGGCTGCGCTTAGTGGCTTATTGATTGCAGTTAGTTACTGGGTAATTGGTGGTACTGGTGGCTTGATTATAGGAATTGGTCTAGCAGCAGTAACCAACTTATTTTCTTGGTATCAATCAGATAAGATTGCATTAGCAGTTTATCGCGCTCAACCTGTGAGTGCTTCACAAGCACCAGGACTCTATCAGATGGTGCAGAGATTGAGCGATCGCGCTAATATTCCTATGCCAGCAGTTTACATTGTCCCTAGTCAAACTGCTAACGCCTTCGCCACAGGTCGCGATCCTGAACACGCTGCTGTTGCTGTTACAGAAGGCATTTTGAATATATTACCAGAGGATGAACTCGAAGGCGTAATTGCTCACGAACTAACTCATATCATCAATCGTGATACGTTAACTCAAGCTGTTGCTGCAACTGTTGCTGGTGCTATATCTTTTCTCGCACAAATGGTGAGTTACAGCTTATGGTTTGGCGGTGGTTCACGAGATAGTAACAGAGGTGCAAATCCTTTGGGAGTTTTATTAACCGTATTACTTGCACCATTCGCTGCCACAATCATTCAATTAGCAATCTCGCGCACACGCGAATTCTCTGCTGATGCTGGTTCTGCAAGATTAACAGGTAATCCCCGCGCCTTAGCACGGGCGCTACAACGGCTAGAAGCTACAGCACGACAGATGCCTTTAAATGCTAATCCAGCTTTTGAACCGTTATTAATCATCAATTCTATCTCTGGACAATTTTTAGGTAGCTTATTCTCTAGTCACCCTTCTACTGAAGTACGAGTTCAACAGTTGCTGAAATTAGAACAGCAATTAGCGACGACAGTTTATTAAAGGATTTTTTAACTATGAACGACGGCAACATCGAATCCACAGTGGTAGTAGAAATTAGTTCTCAAACTAACGAAATGGTGGAAACCGAAATGGTCGGTGAAACCGATGAAGTGAAGCACGAAACCAAAGCGCTGATTGAAGCACTCAAAAGACGTGCCCAAACAGAGGCAGAGTCAGCAGGTACTCTCACCCGTGAAACCTATTTGAATGCTGTACGCAAAGCACGAGAAGCGATTGAAGGAGAAAAATTAATCGAACGCGATCGCTTAGAACGTTCTTGGGCAGTAATTCAAGACGAAACAGACAAAAACTTGCATCTACTACTTAAAGAATTAGCAGATTTAAGCGATCGCTTTCAGGCTGCTACCAAAGCTGCTTGGGAAGCCTTCAATGCACCCCGCCCTCACAATTAATTAACAGTAGAGACGCGCCATGGCGCGTCTCTGGATTTTTTGATAAATACTTAATAAATTTCTTTCCAAGCTTTGACAGTACCTTTACCTATTTCACTGTCTATAGTTTCTCCACTTTCCGCGACAAGTCTAATATTCACATTTTTTGGCGGTGAATTCTTCAAAGCATTTGCTAGCTCATTGTTGACACTAAATGTGCTATTCTTTCCTTCTAGACGGAAAATTTTGTCTTCAATTTTTAGATAAAGGTTAGTTACTTTCAATGCAGCATTTGATACTACACAATCGTTAGTAACTATAGTTTTATAGAAACTCTTGCTAGATAAACAATCGCGATCGCGGTAAGCCAAAAGAAAGCGTACCGAATCTCGACTCCAGAGGCTGACAACATCAACCTTGGCATTAGTATTGAGTAAACGCTTGTAAAACTGATGTCTGTCAAATATCCCAACATATTCCCCTTCAAAGGGGTCTTGGATTCTCACAGGTCGCGACCAAGGTACATTCAAGTCAGTACCTAAAGCTGCCGATTTGACAATTGGGATTTCTGTGGATGCTTTTGTTGTTGGTTGCTCATCAACAGCCTTTACTGACCCCACAGGAATGACGCTAAAAGTTGCTACACAAAGACTGACTAAACCTAACCTGACTATCCTTTGTTTAGTCAAACCTAAAATAAGTTGATTCCCGCCGTTGCAATACATCGGCATAATTCAAAAACCGAATTATAACATTCATACTTCAATTATAGTTTTAGGCTTGAAATAATAACCTTCAACTACTCAATATAAAAATCCGACTTGATAACTGAACATACTTGTGTAGACAGGGAACAAGGAACAGGAAAAAGACGAATTACGAATTACGAATTACGAATTATTTAACGCCACCCCAAAAAGCGCAACCCAGGAACAATGATGTAATAGCTAATCCCTAACCAAAAACTCGCAAACGTGCCAACACAACCAAAAAAAGCTACAGGTGTCCATAATTCAGACCAGCTTGGTTGTAGAGAAAATTGCCAAATAGTTGGTACCAATTTTAAAAATATTAAAACTGCATAAGCGATCGCACTGCCAAAGGAAGCAACCACAGTATAAACTAAGTGATGGCTGCGAAGACCCAAACTCAAGGTAAATAAAGAAACAGCAACTAAAATAAATGCTACCAAGCCCTCACCGCTGTCGTTGGGTGTAATTAAATGCAAGACTAGCCAGCCGAATCCATAGCTAATCATACTCATCAACGACGCTACCAAAAATCGCCGTCGTTGTCCAAAGCATCCCGATACAGTCAAACCCCAAGCAGTTCCCAGCCCTGCAAAAATGAACACCAGAATATCAGCCCCAAAAACAGGTTGAGTATTGGGAACCAACTCATTTACTTGATATCGCATCAATTCCACAATTTGCTTGCCTAAGCTTGTCCGATAGGCCAAAATAAAACCAGCGATCGCACCCATAAAAGCGCCAGCACCAGTCAAAATCATCGCCCAAATTGTTGCCACGCAAGCTTGGAAAACTTTGAGAATCGTTTTCACGACGAAAAAAGTAGTTTGACCAACAGATTGAGTCAAGTCAGATCCAGCTTGCTTAACATTTTGTTTCAATAAAGTAGACTGGCGGGATACTTGTGTAGCGAATAGCTTGGTAGTGTCTCGCAGTTGGGAAAATAGCCCCTTTTGTGAAGATGCTTGGATAATTTTTGTTAAACGCCTTTGAATAATTGCTGCATTAGTCGGACGCGATCGTACATTCTCTTGTACCATCTCATTCAGCAAATCTGCCAATTGCGGGTTAATATTCACCCTTTCGCGCCAGCGCAATTCCCCAGTCTGTTGATCTTCTAACTCTGGTGGATATTTGCCTGTAAGCAGTTCAATCATTGTCCGACCGAGGGCATAAAAATCAGCTTGTGGCCCCACATTACCCCCAGTCACTTGTTCTGGTGGACTGTAACCAGAAGAAAATAACCTAGTAGAACTAGATTGAGAACGTAGCTTTGAGGCACTAAATTGTTTTGCCCCTCCAAAATCAATCAATACTAATCGGTCTTTCCCTGTTCCACCTTGAGGTAGCGCATCCGGCAACAGAGTATCCAACATTAAATTAGAAGGCTTAATATCCCTATGAATAATTTGGCGTTTGTGTAATTCCTGTAAAATCTTAACTACTTGGACAAACCAGTTTAATACTAAATTTTCTGGGCACCCTTGAGGATAATCTTTGAGCATCTCCTCTAGAGTCCGTCCATTAATTTTTTCCATCACCAGACAAGCTAATTGGCGACGTTTAGGATTAAATAAATTTACTTGAAAATACCCATCCGCCTCAACTCTTGGAACACCAGGATGCAATAGACTACCTAAAACGGCGGCCTCTTGCGTAAACAATTCTAATGCTTTAGGTGAATCTTCCACCAAAACTTTCAGTACTTTCTCTGTTTGATTTTTTTCATCCCAAACCGTGTAAATTTGGGCAAATCCTCCCGAACCCAAAGGCTGAAGTGGGACATAACGATCTAACAACTGTAGCGGTGCGCCACAGCTGTTGCAAAATTTGTTTCCCCAAGGCTGAGGATAAGGGCGTTGACAATCAGGATTTATGCAGTGAACCTTAAAACGAGCGTAAATCAAGGTTTTTGACCTTTAAATCATTTTAGATACTCAAATAGCACTTAAAATAGTGCTTTTAAGTGCCTGAGCATTTACTTTGATGCTGATTTATACATTATGTTATTAAGTAGACATGCTCAACTAATGCTCCTTCTCTATTATCAACGCAACAGACAAGATAGCTATGTCTATCCCCAAAAACCGCCTCAAGTGAATGAGTTGACATACTCACCGAGCTGAAGTCGGGCGTGATTCTTGACACGCTCGGGTTTTCCTAAACATGCAACTTTAAATTTTATACTTACCGACTTCTCATCTATCCACTTGGTATGACGCTGCCCATCGCCCTTTATGATCAAAATATCAGAAAAATATGAAATCACCAGATTTTCACCACAAAACATGGGCAGCATTTGGGAAATAGATTTTTACTCCCGTCCAATTTTGGACGCAAATCAAAAAAAAGTTTGGGAAGTTTTGGTGTGCGAAAGTCCTTTGGGTGTAGATACGAAAACAGATTCTCTGTTTCGTTATGCTCAATATTGCCCTAGCACCCAGGTAAATTCAGGTTGGTTGCGGACAGCACTACAAGAGGCAATTAACAAAGCCGAAGCAGCACCAACGAGAATCCGCTTTTTTCGTCGCCAAATGACCAATATGATTACCAAAGCCTGCCAAGACTTAGGAATTGCTGTTCAGCCTAGCCGCCGTACCCTGATTCTCAATCAATGGTTAAAACAGCGGATGGAAGAGGTATATCCTCAAGAACCAGGGTATCAAGGAGGGACAAATCCTTCAGTACGCTTAGAAAATC
Source organism: Desmonostoc vinosum (assembly GCF_059505385.1). Taxonomy (NCBI): domain Bacteria; kingdom Bacillati; phylum Cyanobacteriota; class Cyanophyceae; order Nostocales; family Nostocaceae; genus Desmonostoc; species Desmonostoc vinosum. Next base: position 2,270 of record NZ_JCACKM010000138.1, on the reverse strand, counting down.
CCTTGCCTCAACGTTTACCAGATGCTTTAACAGGAGAGCAATGGGTATTTGTGAGCTTAGAGGCTAATGATTTTGCAGAAATGCCAGAGTGGGAAATTAGCTTTGGTGACGCTTTCCCACTGGAATTAGCACAGATACCGCCTGATACCCGCATTCCTGGTATTTTGATTTTCTCATCGAGAGCCTTAGCGATCGCAGGTTGGATGTCTGGTTTAGAGTTAGCTTTTTTGAGATTTGACACCAGCTTGGGAGCAAGATTGCTCCTAGAGACTGGCGCTACTGAAAGTTGGATTCTGGCAAACATCAAAAACCCGCAGATATTAGCTGAAGCTAAAGGTTTTGAAGAAGCTAAGCAAAAAGCCAATGGAGTGCATTTTATCGGTGTACAGTCCAACCCCCAAGCAGAATCTTTCGCTGGTTTTTGGCTATTGCAAGAAATTATGAATGGGGAGTAGGGAGTAGGGAGTGGGGAATTGGTGTTTGTTCTTTCTCCCCCTGCCTCCCCTGCTTGTTCTCCTCTTTCATCTCCTCATCTACAAAATCTGGAAACCCAGACGAAATCGAAGTTTCTTAATTACGAATTACGAATTACTAATTACGAATTCGTATAAGACAGTCCAATGATTTGGGATAATTATCTGCGTCCATCCGCGTTGATCTGTGGTTCTAAATTGCAACTGCACCAAACACACCGATAATTCTTGAAAATTATCTGTGTCCATCAGTCTACCTTGCGGTCAACCGCTCTAGGGGAGTCTACATCTGCAATTCAAAATCCACAATCCACAATTCACTAAGGGTCATGGGTTCTGAAAATATGTCACAAGATACGCTAGCAGAACATCTGCTGGAATTAGCCATCAAATCCGGAGCAGAAGTTGCTGAAGTGTATCAATCGCGATCGCTTTCTCGACCAGTGTTTTTTGAAGCAAACAGACTCAAACAACTAGAAACTAGCCAATCTGAAGGAACAGCACTGCGGCTCTGGCGAAATGGGTGTCCTGGGCTGACTGTAGCTTATGGCTCTGTTCCACCACAATTAATGGTGGAACGAGCTTTAGCCTTAAGTCAACTCAATCAACCAGAACCAGTAGAATTAGGCAGCAACTTTCAGCCAGCCTACCCAAATTTGGGCGAGGCTGTGCCACCTGAGATTTTAGTCAACTGGGGTAAAGAAGCGATCGCTCTGATTCGTAATGTCTACCCAGATGTACTATGTAATGGTGACTGGGAATGTGATGTTGAAACTACCAGACTTGTCAATACCAGAGGTCTAGATTGCCACTACACCGACACTACTCTGAGCTGTTACATGTCAGCTGAATGGGTACGTGGTGATGATTTTTTAAGTGTTTCCGATGGACAAACCCAACGGGGCGAACTCGAACCTCAAAAATTAGCTAACCAAATTTTACAGAGGTTAATCTGGTCGAGAGAAAATGTTCCACCTCCGACAGGTAGAGTTCCAGTTTTGTTTACTTCTAAAGCTGCTGATATGCTTTGGGGTACTGTACAAGCAGCTTTAAATGGTAAAAGAGTCCTAGAAACAGCTTCTCCTTGGGCGGAACGCCTGGGTAAACCAGTAGTTGCATCTAGTCTTACCCTCTACCAAGATCCAGAAGCCGGGCCTTATAGTTGCCCTTTTGATGATGAAGGTACTTCCACTAGTTCTTTAGTGTTTATCAAAGATGGAATACTACAACATTTCTATTGCGATCGCACCACCGGACGCCAACTAGGTATCGATACCACTGGAAATGGTTTTCGTCCTAGTTTGGGCAGTTACCCCACCCCAGGCTTATTTAATTTCCTAGTTAAGCCAGATTCGGCATCGCTACAAGACTTAATTCAACTGCTAGATCATGGCTTGATTGTAGATCAAATGCTGGGTGGCGGTGGCGGTATTTCTGGAGACTTTTCCATCAACATTGATTTAGGCTACCGTGTGGAAAATGGTCGTGTAATTGGGCGCGTTAAAGATACAATGGTTGCCGGCAACATCTATGCAGCCCTCAAACAAGTGGTTAAACTAGGTGGAGATGCTGATTGGAACGGTTCTTGTTACACTCCTTCTCTTATAGTAGAAGGACTATCTACTACCGGGAGGAATAATTGAATTGGGGGATTTGTAATTCGTAATTCGTAATTCGTAATGACGCTCGAAGACTCGCTACCGCTGACGCTCGAGGACTCGCTACCGCTTCGCTAACGCTAACGTAATTCGTAATTCGTAATGACGCGACGCTCCTGCGTCGCTAACGCTGACGCTC
>NZ_JCACKM010000137.1:0-18806 GCF_059505385.1 Desmonostoc vinosum | reverse complement strand
ACAGATCCGCTTCGATATCCGCCGTTGCTGTCACAAATTTGCCATTGCCGTAACCGTCGTAATCTCTCAGACGCCCATCGTTGCGACGGGAGATATTAGGGCTGTAGAGCAGGAACTGATAGGGGATGGTTCCCCTGATTGAACTGACGTTGAGATCGTAAATTGCTCTATCAACTCCACTGTCTAACCATTCTTGTAGGTGCTTAGACTGAAAATCATCAAAATCATCGTTTGGTATTGCGATCGCTGGCATATTACCCCCGGTATATGAACGCATGAAAATGGAACGGCATTATAGGTATACCGTTGTACAAACTGTTGGTATACTTGCGGTGATTACAAAACCATCACCACCCATTAGAGGGGGAAAGGTAAAAGGTTAAAGGTAAAAGGTATGAAGAAAATTCCTTTACCCTTTCCCCCTTTCCCTTGAACCCTCTTACCTGCTTCCCCCCGTGTGTGGACGGAAAGTTAAATTAATTCGCGTGCTAACTACTTTGTTAGTCTTAGGAACCTGATGTAAGCAAGTAGACTGACAACCTGGATGCATAATCAGTAGGCTCCCGTGTTCACAATCACACCAAAAACACTGCATCCCATACTTAGCAATTAGGTGCGGTCTTTTATTGCGTTTTTGACTGGTATAGAGACGTTTGTGCAAGCGAACGGAGTTAACCCCCATGCATGGTGCAGGGAGATTTGGTATTGTTGGGTTAGTCATAAATTACTGTTTAGTTTGTGACAACTTACAGAGAGTGCAGGTCTGGACAACATTCACTCAAAGTAAACAAGATATTAGGGAGGGTTTTTATTCCTGTGCCCTCTCTAATCCCAAAGCTATTAAATAAGCTTCTTGTGCTTGATAACTATTTGTAAAAGAGAATTCACCGACAACACGAATAAATGTTTGGTCTGCGTTATCAATACCAATTTCTTGTTGAAGTCGGGTTAGGGCACTAGTTACCTGACCATAAGCTGTACGATGTTTGACAGTTTCCTCAACCACCCACAAAGAAGCCCCTTTGTATTTCTTTTCGGCGAAAACCCTTGCAGCATAATGCGCTTTCTCTAATTCGGTCATTTTAGAACCTCCAATTTTTGACGCATGAAAATGAAGCGCACATTAAGTCAATGTTGTTGGCTCTTGCATAGTTTAGTTTGATTTTTCCAAGTTACAGAGCCAGAAATGGTATTATGAACGTGCCCTAAAAATTTGCTCAACTGTCAAATTCAACTGTGGGAAAGCTAGAGATTGAATGCGGTCATTTCCCCGAAATTGACTAACTTGGTACTCACCTTCCACCAAAGAATTAACAGAAATAGTTGGTTGCTTAGGATTGCCAATAAAACGCTTACCACCTAAAGCTAAGTAATCTACAGTCCAGTATTCAGGGATACCCATCTCCTCATAATCAGTGAATTTGACAAAGTAATCAGTTCGCCAATTAGTACTGACAACTTCAATGACTAATGGAGATGATGCACCCCGAATGATAGTTGATTCCTTTTTCCATAGTGGTTCATTCACTAGCTCTTGAGGATTTATTACTAAAACATCAGGTAAATAACCAGTTTCTTTTTCTGGCGGCTTGACCAATGCCTGATTAGGTATGAGATAAGGAAGATTTAAACGGTCAAACTCGACGTTCAGCTTTCTAATTAAGAACCCTTTAATTTCCTCATGGTCTCCTGTAGGCTGCATTTCAACAATTACCCCATCGTGCAGTTCATAGCGTCCCGTTTCTGGCTTCCATTGCACAAATTCTTCAAAGGTCGTCAATTTTGGTACAGCTTGAGTCATAAATGCTCCTGTCCAAGCTCCATTTTACTTGTTGGTAAACCTTGATACTGTGTTAGCTAACCGTGTCTTTGACTATAATTACATCTTTTAATTTCATCTCTATCTAGTCATGATATAGGCAATGCATAGATTAGTCAATGCATTGCATAGAAATGTATATACATCCCGATTATGCAAAATCCCCTGACTCGTTATCAGGGGATCTGGAATTAACTATTAAAGATTTACGAACACGCTCCCGCCACTGCCTGAGAAACAAAAGCTCATTTCTCAGGCTGCTAATTCCCCCAGTACTTGCTCAACTTTTACTAATCTTCTTTCCAACTCGTCTATTTTTTGGGATTCACTTTTCTGAGGAGACGCTAGATACTCTTTCATATAGTCAATCAACAATTCTGTGGCTGAAGTGCTGTTCTCCTTAGCTTTCCTTATGAAAGCTTCTTTTAACTCATCATCAATTCGGATATTTAGCTGGCCCATAATTTGTTCTGATGTTTCCCTCTGCTCACTTTGTCTATACATAGACTAGCTCTCTTTCTCTGTCTATGCAATGCCTATGCTTATTTATGCCTGCAATGTAGAGCTTTTTTGAAATTTGCATATACAAAAGCTAAAAAAAATTGACTTTTAGCTAGCTATTGCATATACTGTAGCTATACAAACAAAAGGAGATCGCCCCAAGCCTGAGAAACTAGCGCGATCGCCTTTTTACCCCCTTCAAAGGAGTCCTTCAAATGTATCACTATTCACAAGCCAGCCTCAACCAAAAATCCCTACCCCAACTCAAAGAAATCTACGGTCAGGTGGGCGCTAGCATTGAGATTGCAGACAAACGTTGCAAGGGTGCATGGCTTGAGGCAATCATCGCTCATCAATCCTCCCAAGTAGAGAAAGTAGCTGATGTAGTAGAACAACCCACCACTCAAGCAGAACAAGCTGAAGTGACAATAAATGATAGCACCATCTCTGCATGGGACTTCACACCGCCGAAATGGGCTTGTCCACCTGGTGCAATCTGCCCTGATTGCGATGGTCATGGCTGTGGTAATTGTGGCTATCGTGGCACTCGTGGAGAGGACTTGTGTACACCAGTTGATGAATACCGCTTCATATACGCAGCAGCAACAAAAACTCAAACTGCTTACAGCGCATACATTGGGGATAAGTTTTTAGGGATAGTATTCAAAGTACGCAACCAAGAAGAATTTTGGGAAAATACGCAACAATCGTACTACTGGGAGTGTGGGATTGCTGGTAGATTCTGGAGTGTTAGGGATGCTATTGAAGCATTGCAAAAACGGAATACTCCAAGTGTTGCTGAAACTCCAGTGAACGAAGAACAAGACGCGACTCGTGAACACAAAGCCGCAACAATTGAAGTATTAGAGCAGTACGGCGATAAGTACGTGGTACAGAATCAGGAAAATGGTAATTGCTATGTGGTACGCCTCAATGAATTAGATCCACATCAGCGCTGTGAATGTCTTGACTGTTATCACCGAGGGGTCAAATGTAAGCACCAAATAGCTGTTGAGAACTTTGTAAATGCACAACGGCTAGAGAAGTTGGTGAAGGGAGCATCAACAGATTTAGTAGAGCAGCACTGTGACGGAATTACTATTCACAATAGCGAGAACGGGTATGAATATTTAGTACTTGTTGAAGGATTAGAAATTCACCAAAATATTGCATCCTTTAACTCCATCAATTCAACTGCTCAAATAAATCTTGAAAAACTATTAGATAAGCCATTTGAAGAATTGACAACTGAAGAATGGCGTTTATTGAAAGAGTATGAGCCGCAATCAAGTGAGTCATTAGTGGCGGCGTAAAGCAATGAGAGGGAAAGGAAATTTAATCTACTCCTTTCCTTTTCATATAGTGCATTGACAAACTGAAAATCCTTCATTTACCAATCACAAATATTATGCAACCAACAATATCAATTGCGCGTGACTGGGACTATCCACGCTATACGTTTGGTCAGCGTACTCAACAAGGAATCATAGTCGGGATGGACTATTACCCAAAGGATACTTACTTGGCTCAAGAATATGATGAGGGCTGGCGTTATAGTGTGATGCCAAACAAACATACCGAGGATTTATACCATTTTATGGAGTATGAAATCAAGCCACTTTCAATACAGGAATCTCTAGCAGAAATTCGGGCAGAGCTTGAACAATATCAACGCCAGGTTGTCATTTTACAACAACAGTTGTTAACAATGCCGGGAGTGAGTTGAAATGTCTCTATTGCTGACAGTAATAAAGCAGCCAAGGGACTTGCTCTTGGCTGATAAGGTGTAAAAACATAGATTCTTTTCTTGAGTGAAGAATACCAAACAAATATCTCTTCATCAAGCTGATATGCAACAGAGGTGAAACAGTAAAAAGATGAAAACCCAAGACTTACTACACACAAGTAAACTTGAAGATTTCAAGCAATTCTGTCTGAGCCAGGGATGGACTGAAGAACCAACTAAAGGCGATTACGAAGTCCTGAGAATGCGCCACTCTAATGTTCAAAACCCGCTTTTGGTTCATACAAAGCGAGAACCGCAAGAACATTATACAACGTGGGGTGAAAGTCAAAGAATGTTCCAGCAATGGCAATCATATTAAACAAGGGTAAAGGGAAAGTAGAACAGTTTTTAATTCTCTATTCAACAATTAATAGGTAAATCCAAATGACAATTACACTAGACACATTCAAGTCTCCTGAGTTTCGTGGTAATTATTCTAAATTACCAATCTGTCAATTACTTAATGGTAAGAATATTCTGTTTATCAAACTCGACAACATGAAACTATCTGGTTGGGTAAAAAGAGCAGAAGTAGAGGATTTAATCAAGCAATTGCAAAGTACTTTTGAGAACTTCTTAGAACTTCTGATAGATATAAAAATACCCGCTTTTTTACTAGCGGGGTAGGTGCATTTGGAATCACAAAAAATTTTTTCGTCAAAATTTATCTACGCTATCTTGCTGACCGTGCTACGAGGCTCAAGACGAGCTTGAGGGTAAGGATTCAGGTCTGGTATCAGTTCACTTTTTCTATGTCTGACCGAAGTAGGAGCTAATTACTTTCCCTTCTTTTTCCCATCTGTCATTCAACAGACGGCAAGCTACACAGACAACATTCTGAGGTTGACGGCGATTTTTGCCGTTTCTAAACCACCTGCGGATGGTGTAGTTACTTGGATACCCCAAGACTAGGGCTAGCTGGTCGTAAGTTAACTTCCACTTTTTCTTAAATTCTATTGGGTGCATAGTACTTCTTCTTTTACATTGGAAAACTTTTTCAGGTTCAGCTGCTTCTTAAACTTAATTACTTATTTACCTAGATACGAGCATCATTTACACTTCTTCAAGATGTACTGCACTCATAATTTTTTTCGCTCTGTTTTGCTTGCAATAGCTGCTCTCACGAATGGACAATCATAGATTTCTTCCTCTGTCGAATCAAAAGCTTGTAGCACTTTACATATATAAATGTCTAACTAACTAGTTTTAGTATTACTATTTGTACCAAGATTTACATTACAACTACCAGATTCAAATCAACGTGCGCGTGATTTTATAAGTACCATAGCCGCCTTGATTACCTCTAGATTATAAATTTTTAAAAGCATAATATACGAGTCTTCAGCACTCTTACCATCTCTGATATTCTGAATAATTTTTTGTACTATCTCATTAAGGATTACATCCATCACTGATTGCTCCTGTTTATATATCAACTCTTCTACTGCTAAAATTGCAGTAGTGTTCGCCCCATACTCACTGGTTTAATCCTGGTAAATAGAAGAAAAAACACAATCCCAATTCTGCTGTTGTTGATGACAATGTGTAAATTCTTGCTTCAAGTTAGATGTAATAATTGATAGCAAAGCAATTACTAAAACTATCAGTAATGGGTTGTTCTTCACAATTTTTAATAAAAAGCGCCAATCACTCAAAGGTAATTTTGGTAACGATATATTCGGTAACGAAAATAAATTTAATAACCAAGAGCGTCTGACTTGAGTCGTAGGCAACCACTCGGATTCCAGATTCACAAAAACTACTTTGATGCGAGGATTCTGCTCAATCATTGAAGCAGTTTTTAATGCTGATGGTTGTTCGTTGGCATCAACTGTAAGAAAACCCATCACTACAAGCTTGTGTTGATTATTCAATCCATACAGGCTTAGTTGCCCAAACGCTTGATAAATTGCATTGCGGTCGAGGTATTTTTTCACCTCTATAATTGTTCCATTTTGCCAATTAGTCGCGATATCAGCCCTGCCACCATTAGCTGAGACTTCAAGATCAGCACGAAAACCGCGCAATCTTAAGCACTGAGCAATATATTCTTGTAAATCCTTTTCTTGCCAATGGTCTGGCAGTCCAGCGGCTTCAATAAATTTAGAGGGGAGCATAATTAACCCTCTTATGTCACTCTCGGAAAGTAATAATCAAAGCAAGATTCTGAAACTTTCATCCAATCTAGCTTTGAGCCTTTATTTTCTAACAGTAACTAAAATTTATAACCAAAAGCTTAAAACTAAAGCTCCAAAAGGCTTTCAGCGATAGGCTTCTCCCAAACTGACAAAACAGGGTTAAGGAATGGTTTCAAAACGATAAGCTTGAAATCTCGTATCCAGTAATCCAGATTGAACAATGCCATCACCACGTCCTTGAAGTGAGGTAACTACTTCCCCACGATGGTGCAGTACCATGCGACCACCAACTGCATCTGTGCATCGAAAGGCGATGCGACATGGCAAGTTATCACGTAAATCAGGAGGTAACCCTTGTGGATCTGTCGCAGAACGTTTTGACCCACGTTGCAGTCCAATAATTACATGAATTTTTAACCCCCGACCACGACGAGCCACTTCACATAGTTGTTGGTCATAAGTTTTGCGTAGTTCATCAAGCGGTACAGTTCCTTTGTACTCGTCAATCAGTAAAACCCAAGCTGGCTGCTGCGCTAACTCTTCCTTGCTCATGGAGTTACGGCGATCGCACTCTTGATAATACTCCCCAACATATTCAAAAGCCTTGTCCATATCATTGATACTGATGCTAGGGAATTTAGGGGGAAAATCTTCGTAGTCACTGACTTTACCGCCGCAAATATCTACCTTCGCCCCTTGCATCAATAAACAGTAAGCAGCAGAGCGGAGAAAATTACTCTTACCACTTCCTGTTGTCCCTACCACTAATACTTGTGGGGTGTCCTCAGATGCTAGGTCTACAATAACTTCACCATCAAGAGATTGACCCAGAATCATCAAGCGTTCCCCGGAGGGGTTGCCTGTGGCATCGCCCTGTAGCCATTGTCGAATGGGAAAATCGTAAAAAGTGCGCTCATGTGGAGAAAATGATGTCTCAATCGCCACTTTCTCACTGCCATGAACATACATTGGAAGATCATACTTCTCACCGAGAGCAAGCTTTGCAGCCTGTTTCCACTTGTTGAGCAAATTATAATCACTAGTCTTTATCCCAAAAACCAGCCTCTCATAGCTGGGTGCTTTATCTACATGAATACATTCGGTTTTTATACCAACAATCGCTGCTGCCTGTTTGAGGACAGATGCTTTATTTAATGCCTGTGGTGTAGATTGCTCGTTACTGGTTGGTAGTGGAGCCTGTATAGGTACATCTTGATGCAATTGATTTGAAGTGGCAACAGCAACAGCTTGCATCTCCATTTGCCTTTGCTGTAATTGTGCTGCTAATTTAGCTTGCTCTAGTTTAATTTCAGCATCGGCAGTGGCAACTAGAACATCCCCCAGACTAGCACCTCCTTGCAACATCCCCAAAGCCATGCGCTCAACTGCTCCATTACGCCCAGTCACCGAAAGCAATTCACTGAATAAGGGTGCTGTCTCTTGCAGCATCCTCAGTTGCCGTTCCATATCCTTATCGGCTTGCTCATTGCTACGACGAGATTCGGCCGATGTCTCTAAAAATTGCAACTGCTCTTCACCTTGCACCTCTTTGAGAGTAAAGAGCATGTCTTCTTTACGTTCAATATCCTCATACTCTTTTTCCATTCGTCGCAGCTGGGTCGCTGCATTCCCAACAAGTGCGATCGCAGTTAGATTTCGACATATTAGTAAAAATGGAGTATCCTTACTTTTTGCTGTTACCAGTACTAAAGCAAGCAAACCAGCAGTTCCAACACCTAACCAACGAAATAACATTTAGCCCATCCCAGGATTAGTCCTATAGAAATTACCTGCAACTGAATTGATTTTTCCTTTTGTCCTACCAAGTAAATGATTGTTGCTGCTATTGCCAAAATTAATCCCGACCAATTAAACAAACTAATGACTTGAGCAATGGCAACTGAAATCAAAAAAGCGCACATCCATCGTGATACTTTGCAAATCTGTGACATATTTAACTCACTCTACAAGTAATTCCAGCTGTTGCACCTGAATAACGTGCTTCTCTAGCCTTGCGAAAGCGGTCAACCAAGGAAGCAGTCTGCTTGGCATAAGGAGTTTCTTCCCTTTTCTCCTCAGATTGCTCACGTTCATCCCTAGCAGATTTAGCCTTGGTGTACTGTGTAGCAATGCGATTGAGACTAATTTCGAGTTCGTCCTGGGTACCTGCTGTTGCACTACGGTAAGAACCAACCACCTGACGATACTTCGATTCGAGGGTGGCAAGTGTTGTGCCAAGTTCTTTTTCTAACTCAGCGTGTTTGAGTCTAGCTTCTGCAACGTTTTCAGCTACTTCTGATTGTTTCTCCTTAATCTTGTAAAAGGCTTTAAGGTAACGGCTAATTGCTGTGGAGTATTCACCCCAGTTCTTGGCCTGAAGTTCTGCACCTTTGGCTTTGTCTACAGCAGTTAGTACAATCTCTTCATTTAAGTCGCCAGAGACTTGCACATCTATGGGTAACATGTCAGCAATGCGCTGGGCATTCTGCCAAACTGCTGATTCTAAACCAAAGTGGCTGTCGCTGAAAACAATTGCACTTTTAACGCTACCACTTAAGTCTGATAGCTCAAGGGAGTTATTTTGAGGTTTTGGTTTCGACATCTTTACAGGTTTCTGATTGGATTACTCTCAGATGATTAAAAGCTTGAAGATAACATTTAGTGGCTGCTAAGTATTCAGCCCAATAATCAATTTGAGTTTCGGTTTGTGCTTGAGATAATCTATTAATTATAGAAACCTCAAGAGAATTTAGTTGGGATTGCAATGTTGACATATTACTTCACAAGCAACAGAGAATCACAGCGTTGGTATTCCACAAAATGGGCATTCTCGATTACAATCCATTCTCCGTTCAGTTGACGGAATGACCTCACAGCATCTTCAGTTTTTACCTCTAAATTAAGTTCTTCAAAGGTGAAGATATTTTCTGATTCCGTAACTCGTACCAAATCAACGTCTCTATCAATCTGTACCCCTAATCGCCAAGTTACTCCCTGCTTCTTGTACTGCTGACGGTAATATGAAACTTCATCCTTATCTAGAAAATTTACGTCAAGTTTGGGGCAACCATTCTCAAAGATAAAAGCAATAACCCCTAATGGTTTATAATGTATTTTACCTGCACCTGTATTGCTGTCATAATCCCAATAGGCTCGATGAAACTGCGCTGTCTTCATGTGGATATTCCTCTACTATTAATCTTTGTTTTCATATGGGTATTCTGTTTGTGATAAAACCTCTGGCTTAGAATTTCTCGATTTTGGTTGATTGCGCTGTTGTTTTTTATCTAAAAGTTTTTGCAGTTGAACAACTAACAGTTTGGCTAATGATTGCCAGACTAATGACCAAGCTTGGTTCTTTTTCACCCTCAATTGTGCTGCAATGATGTCGCTTGATGAAGGGATGATACTGCCATACTTCTCTAAATTATCAATCGCTTCACGAAAGCTGACAACTTCATCATTCCCTTGGGGTAAATCAGGAGCAACAGCACTCACCAAGCGTTCCATGACTCCTTTGACAGTAGCAGAATCTTGTTTAATACGGTTTATTTCCTCAGACATTACCTCAATTGCGCTTAAGTTGGATTGAGCAACTGCTTGCTGAAAATTGATTAATTCTGTTTCAACTTGACGCTGTACCTCTTGCTGAATAATCTCTGTGATTTCGCCAAAGCCCCTACCTTCAGTAAGTATCTGTTTAAAGTACTCAATTTCTGGCGATACTTGGGATGCATTCAAATTGTCCATCTTCTAAATCCTTCCACTCCAATGAAACACCAACACGAGCCGCAAATGTATTAACAGTCTGTTTCATCGCCTCATAGCCCAGGTACTCACAACTATCAAGTAATTGTGGTAATTCCACTTCAATAAACTGTTTTTGAATCACAGCCAATTGTTTCTTTTTTCTCTCTGCCATCTGGGATCTTGCTTTTTGCTTTCCCTGCTCTCGCGCCTTTTCTATCGCCTCAAGTCTAGCAAGTTCCATCGCTTGAGAAATTTCTAGCTCCTCTGATGCTTGTGAATGAATTAGTTTTTGGTCGCGTAATAAACGCTCAAAAATTGCTAGTCGTAAATCATCATCAAAAGCTATCTCTAACTGTTCAATTACAACGGCCATTGCTGTAAGTGCAGGAATTATTTCTTCCTTCTTGCTCCTAACTATACTTTTTGGTTGAGTAGTAAACGATGTCTCTTCCGCTGAAGGGACTGTTAAGTCAGTAACTCTACGTGCCATACTTCTCCTTAGCTAATTTAATCCAGTTTGATAATTCTGACACCGAATAATGCCTTCGTTGGCTAAATCCTCCCCACTTATAAAGAGTGCGGGTCGAAACTTTGTAACCGTTAGCAGCCAGATATTTAGGCAAATCTTTGCCAGGACAGCCACGCATTCGCCAAGCGTGCCACATCTTAGCGCTTGATGCTGTCTCTAGATTCATCGCTCGACGTGACCAACTTCTCATCATCACTATTAATTCCCTAAAAGAAGGAAATCTTTTAGTTGGATGGTCGTGCCGCCAGCAGGCCATATATACAAGCACCGATGCGAGTCCTTCTTCCACATAACGTTCATATTTCGCTATTCCTAAAAATCGTTTCCAACTCGCCCAGCAATTTCTAGACAGACAACGGTTTAATACTGCATCACATGACTTTTTAACCTCGCTTAATGCTATAAGTTTTGGGGTTGGTGTTGCAGGTTGTTTCGATGAAGGAGAATTTACTGCTTCACAAAAAGCATCAAATACTTCCTCAATTTTGTACTCATTACTTTGCCAGTAGTTTCTCAAGCTGCGATATGTTACTTTCTCACGGGGATAACACTTGCGATACCACGCCAAACACAACAACAACTGTGTTTGTTCCTGTGTGTAGGAGCGTAAGCACACCTTTTTCCCAGGAGGATATACCGCACCCGCAAGGCGTTCCCAGTTTCGCCAGGTGCGCTCACTAATCTTTGCTCCCCGAATCTTTTCACATTGATTTTTGAGATTGATCGATTGGCTGATCCAATCTTCTAAAACTACTGGCATCTTTCAAACCCTGCAATATCAGAGTGGCTGCAATTATTGATAAAGTTATCGCCGCGATCGCTCCACAAAATTCTAACAATCCGGAATCTGTTTTTTCAATTGTTTCTATTGTTTCAGTCTCTCCATCAATAGATGTTTTTGTATATGTATGCTTCCTGTACACATTATCCGACTCCTATGTGTATATAGACACTCATGCTCTGACTGGGGGTATTACACTCACTGCTGATTTCAGGAATATGTGTTTCATAATTGAGGGTTTTGGGGATGCATTGGGGTCATCCCACTTGCTAACGTTTTGCTGAACTCTTATCCCACAATCATTACAGCTTTGCAACATTGTTATAGTATGATGCTCTATGGTTTTTGGATATTTTTCAAAGCTGCTTTTTGGCTGTTTTTTGATATTTCCGGCAGAACAAATGTAGTTTGTCATTATGGGCAAAAACACCTTTAGCTTATGCCTGACAACTGTAGTAGCTTGTAAGTAGCCAAAAAACGGCAGTTCACAAATTTGGTGCGTTAATTATTGGACTGACTTTTGATGTACTGAGACTCTATGTATTTTTTACTTTCAAAATTCGACTGCTCCTTTTGGTATTGTTCTTGGGTAAATTCGTCAACTTTGGTTCGCAAATACTCCTGTGCTATCCACTTTTTAGGAATACCGTTGGGCAGTTGGCTGTAAATCTCTCCAATCTTTCCTATTACCCATACCTGATAGCGAAGTATTGGTGGGTTAGCCGAGGCATTGGACACTATTGACAACATTTGTATATGTTGCTGTTTGTACTCTGGTACATCCATTGCTAACTCGTTCCATCGCTTCCAAGTGCGGTAACAGATGCCTAAAATTCGTGTTCCTTCTGCTATTGATAACGGTAGTCCTAACAGATTCAGTTCTAACTCTGGGTTTGGTGATTCAAACAGCTTACTTTTCCACTCCTGCATCATCTTGTGGTTGTAATTGTCATATCTCTAATCAATTGTCCTTTTAGTGATGTCAGATTGATTAGCAATTTGACAGCTTTAAGTTTGTATATTGACATCGCTAACTCAATAATAAAAAACCCGCACTCATGCGGGTAGGGGTTTTTAAACAACTTAGTGTTTCCCAAACACTATATTCTTGCTAAGCAGCTATGGATCGCTCCAAAATGATTAAGTACATACGGTTTTGGTTCTACAAACCTGGAGCTACTTTCATCTGCTAACCAGTTTTTCACAGTCTCAACCGAGTAACCAGATAATCTACTCATCTGATAAGTCGAGAAATGATGAATCTTTTTAAAATCTTTAGGATGTATTGGTCTGATACCAATTTGTGGCATACTGCGATTGCTCCTCCTGTAGGGCTATTCTATGGTTGGAGTAGTCCTCCAGTGTCGTCAGCACTGGGGGCATTTTGTTGAAAGTATATCATATCCCTCAATCTGGCAAGTATTAGAACGTGGAAATTAGGGTTTATCAAATGATAGAAAGAAATTCTCCTCAAGTAACAATTACTCTTTCGCAGAAAGCCTATGAGCAGTATCAGTCTGTTGCTAAGTGGAAGGAGATTGCACTTGCAACTCTGCTCAGACAAATTCTAGAACGTGAGCATGAGTCGCCTGCTTTTTCAAACCTGTTTAAACGGGCGAATGGCAACGAATAATTAGGTCACAAAGATAATATGGTCAACCTTCGTCCTCGCCAGAATCGCTCAATGGAAATTTCTGACCCTAATATTAAAGAAAGAGTTGCCCAAATCATTAACGAGTTCCTGGGGAATGTATGATTGAAGTGACACCAGAGCAACAAATTTTTATGCAAGATGATGTTTCCACTCGCCTACATCATTTAGCAAATCACCTTGAGCAAATTCAGTCTTTGTGGATTGAGGCATCATCAGCAGACTTATTACTGGCTTTGGTTGATGAAAGCAGATACTTTATCGAATGGACTGTGCCAGACATGGTAAAGGCGGATGACATTGACCAAGCCTGTGAATTAGTTGATTTAGGTCGTGTTTTGACCCGTTGGCTATTTCATTGGGACGAGATTTGGACTGATGCCCAACAAAAGCAATCTGCTGCTAGTCAAACACAAGATTGGTTGCGTCGGGTTTTAGAGATATCAGGTACACAGCCGGAGTCACTACGCGCTTGAGTCTCACCCAGCTTTCCTCTGATTTTTCAGAAGACTCCGCAAATACCGCCGACACTCCGCTTCTCCCCGATATACGAGAATGCGTAGGGCCTCGATTTCTTGAAGTGAACTCTCGCAGATGCGTGCGATTGCCCCTATAAGCTCTTGTTGCTTTTGCACATACTCTCGGTGCTGCTGCTCCAGTTGGTGAACTTTGGACTGAAGCTGCTCTATTTGCTCTTGCGGTTGCATCAATGCAGATTTTCTTTTAAGAGAGTAATTACTTAGTTGTACCGTCATCGTTTTGCTCCTTGTTTGATATTTGTAGTAGCGATCGCTTAGTTTTCTTGCTGGTTTGTATCTTCTTCCTTATCCTGTGTGTCCAACTCGTCCAAAGTTTCTTCACTCATCAAATTGTTTGGACGTTCTTCTGGCTCCAGGTCGTAAACATTGAAATAGTCTGTCATTGCTAATTACCGCATTTGAGAAATAAACATCATTCGTAGTTGAAAAGTCAGGAGAAGATTCAATTCGTCGATAATCCTCACTGCTGCTAACAGTCCGCAAAGTCTGTTGACAACCTCTGAAGGTTTCTCTAATTTCTGATTTGATCAATTGTATTTCCGTCGTTGTTTCTTCTAATTAATCAAGGTCAGGCAGTCGAGTCAAATGCTCAATTACAGACTGACGCTGTTTAGTGGTGAAGTATTTCTTTTCTCGAAACCATTCCCGTAGTTTGACTAGAAAATTATCATCATTCAATCAATTGTCTTCAACGTAACAATCAATAATTTCTACTAGTTCCTGATTAGTATTTTGCTGAAAATTTTGGCAATTAATACTTTCAAAGTATTCTTCTTTAAGTACCATATCCTCTGCCCAATCTGCCATGTCACCCATAATTACCTCATCTATGATTGATGTACATTAACTGAAGGTAATTGTGCTTGTACTCCCTCCATCCATGCTTGAATTGCCGATAACTCTGAAACTCCCCGTAATCCGCTATCAATGACGTGTCTTTGATAAGAATTAACAGCATGACTAAGATGGTCAAACTTATTTGCTGCCCAAGCCAAGCACATAGTTTTCACTAATTCATCAATTCTCTCGGATTCAATCTCACCGGGACTATTAACATTATGAGAATGTAGCCATTCTTTGACTAATTCTAATGGATAATCTAACAGTAGGCGAATCTCTTTAACTCGCAAATCCTGTGGATTTATTGGTGGAGAAGCTAATTGCCTAACTTGAGGTTGCTGATTACGAAATCTAATATTATTTTGTGCTGGTTCTGACTTTTTAAGAGTAACTGTGTTTTGTGCATCATCATCTTCATCAGCTGTCACTGATAAGATTGCACATACAGCATAGCGACGGGCATAAGTCAGTGCTGCACCAAATTTCTGGGAATCACTAATTTCAGGCAAGGGATAAGTGCTAGCGATACTCTCTCCCGATTCGTGATACAAATGGGTTTGTAGCACAGTTTTCGCTTCTGTTATGGATGTAGTTTGAATTACCGCTAATCCGTATTTACCAAGAGCAGGGGTAACAGCATCTAAAACTGCATCAAGCGTTGCGTATTTGTGTTTAAAATGAGGATTAATTCGGTCTTTATGGATTGGTTGAAATTCAGCCTTCGCTTTGATTAGAGCAGGGATTAGTTTTTGCATGGCTCCCCTCAAAATATTTCCAATAAATCTTGACTATTTAACGTATTGCTTAATAGTTGCAATTCGCTTCTCTTCCAAGAAATCCTCCGGCTTAAATGAATCTTGAGCTATGGGATGATTATCACCATAAATATAATCAGTGGCGTTATCTATCAAATGATAGGATGCTTGAACAAGCCATTGAGCGAGAGCAAGTTTGACTTGATTTAGAGAGTAAACTTGTCCTGAATCATGAAGCCGTTGTTGTAATTCCTGTGCCTTGTTTTCAAAAATATCCATTGTTCAGTTTTTTCCATGTTTGACAACACTTGTAAATTTCTTGCTGAACTATATTCTCCTGATTTTGCAACCTGGCTATTAGGAGAGCCTATAACTTTAACTAAGTTAAGCCCAACAGAACTATCCTTAGAACCGATTCGTGCTGATGCTTTAATCTTGTTGCAATCAGATGAAGTTGTTCTCCATATAGAGTTTCAGACTGAACCTGATAAAGATATGGGTTTTCGGATGGTAGATTACTACTTGCGGATTTATCGTCGTTTTCCTAATAAACGAATACACCAAGTTGTGATTTATTTAGATCAAACTAAGTCCGAAGAAGTTTATAAAACCACTTTTACTACCAGTAAACTTCGACATGAGTTTGAAGTAATTCGTTTGTGGGAACAACCTTCAGAGATATTTTTGGGAACCCCAGGGTTACTGCCGTTCGCTGTATTAAGTGCGACTAACAATAAAGCTAGTACACTGCAACAGGTAGCTGCGGCTGTTGATAAAATTAATGAAAGACGAACACAAAGTAATATTGCTGCTGCTACCGCAATCTTGGCCGGGTTAGTATTAGAGCAAGAAGTAATTGGGCGTTTACTCAGGAAGGACATTATGCGCGAGTCGGTCATTTATAAATCAATACTGACTGAAGGATTGGAAGAAGGGATTGAATTAGGAAGCGATAGAAAAGCCCGTGAAATCGCTCTCAACTTGTTAGCCGAGGGCATGGCTGTTGATGCGATCGCTCGACTGACTGGTTTATCGCTAGAAGTAGTACAAGAGTTACAGCAGCAGCAAACCAATGAGTAACCAACTTGAATAGGGCAAGGGGTCGCCCGTCATACCTTCATGTTGACGGGTGGGGAATTGCCATTCGTGTATTATGACCGAGCCGAAGCGAGTCATTATTGTTCAGGAGTTGATTGGTTTTCGACATATCTTTTGAGTTGTTCAACTGTGACTCCACCACAACTGGCTACAAAGTAAGAACCTGTCCACAATACAGGTTTTGTGTACACCTTACTCAACAGAGATTCAAACTCTTTACGAATCAATCGGCTAGAAACAGTTTTGAGGTTAGCAATAAATTTACTCAGTTCAATCTGTGGATGGTAACGAATCAATAGATGCACATGGTCAACTTCACCGTTAAATTCTACTAATGTGCATTCCCATTTGGTACAGGTATCTTGAAATATTTCAGCCAGCCGAGACAGCATAGCCTGATTAATAACTTTTTTTCTGTATTTAGTCACAAAAACTATGTGGGCACTAAGAGAGTAAACTGAGCGAAAACCTTTATCATACAACTCTTCCATTGAGCAGCAATAACTGATATAATTACTTACATGATTCTAACTTACTGCTACAGAATTAAACCTAGTGTTGAACAAATAGCTTTGATGTCAAATACATTAGAGCTACTTCGTCGGCACTGGAATTACGCATTAGGACAGAGGTTAGATGCATTCAACAGAACTCGTTGTCAAATTGACCGTTGCTCACTAGTTAGTGAACCAATTGGGGAGATTCCCGAAAAAGTTAATTACTACACTCAACAATCTCAGCTTAAGCAAACAAAAGAACTATTCCCGGATTACAAAAATATTTGGGCGGAGTCACAACAAGTAAATCTACAACGACTAAATCAAGCTTGGGAGAAATGGTTAATCCCTGATAAAGCAGGTAAACGTGGTGGACGCCCTCGCTTCAAAAAAACCGGAGAACTGAGGTCTTTTGTTTATCCTAGAGTTAACGATAAACGAGCTGGCGCGCATTTGAGAGATGGGGTTCTTAAACTCTCAAAGATTGGTGAAATGCCAGTAATTATGCATCGACCGATTCCGGTTGGATTTCAACTCAAAACATGCACGATAGTTCATAAGGCGGATGGGTGGTACTGCTGCATTTCAATGCAAGATGAAACTGTGCCGACTCCACTACCATTGGAGCAAGTTAAATCTGTAGTTGGTGTTGATGTGGGATTAAAAGAATTTCTCACTACTTGTTGTGGTCAAACAGTGCCAGTAGTCAAGCCCTACCGCAAAGCTCAAAATCATCTGGCACGACAACAAAGATTTTTATCACGCAAACTTCATGGGAGTAATGCTTATAAAAAACAACAAAACAAGATTGCTCTCATTCATCAAAGAGTTGTCAGAATCCGAGAAAACTTTCATTACAATAGTGCACACAATCTCGTTAATCGATATGACTTAATCGCAGTTGAAGACTTGAATATTCGAGGTTTAGCTCGTACACGACTAGGCAAATCAATTCTAGATGTTGCTTGGGGTAGCTTTATCAGCAAGTTAGAAGCAGTGGCGGTCAAACGCGGCGTACACGTTGTTAAAGTCAATCCTTATGGAACCTCACAAGAATGCTCTAGTTGTGGAGCAAAAGTACCGAAGACTTTATCTATGCGTACTCACGAGTGTTCAAAGTGCAACGCAGTTATTGATCGGGATGAAAATGCGGCCCGAAACATTTTACACAGAGCATTAAACGCGGTGGGACTTATCGTGTCTGCTGGTGGAGGCTTAGGGATACCCCGCCTGTGAAGCCAGAAGCTTGGGGCATAAATCGAGTACAACTGTCTCTATTTTAGTCTCAAGAAGCCCTCGTTATACTTGCAAGAGTTAACGCGGGAGAACGTCACATGTGTCTTCATTTCTGGATCGACATCATTGCGGGTTGACAGTTCTATCCATTCATTTGATTGAGCAATCGCTTGAATCTTCCCGTAGCACTCATTGAATTGTTGCAGCATTTCGATTGTTTTCATAAATAATTTTTCTTCAGAAATTACTTGGTTGACTTTGATACTTGAATAGATAAATTACAAAGTGAGGCATTAAGCCCCACCCATCTCTTACGCTGCCACTAACTCAGATGTTTCATTTAGCGATGCATAGTACTTTTTAAGCCGCTCCCATTCCGAGATTGTTACCTCATCTACTGGCTTATCAAGCAAGCTTTCACACGAAGTACGTTCTTGATCAACATCACCACTAGCTAAAACTTCCACCATCCGTAACGACCACACCGCCTCAGCCACAGAATCACACGGCACTCTATTCTTATGCTCTGATGACGCCCTCACTACCCACCAACTACCATCGCTGCATCCTACTTCACCCAGTTTCACATCGTTGCAGTATATTCCATCATCCATCAGGTCAAGCTCAAACTTTTCACATTCATTGGCTATCTGTGCCATGACTTCATTACCAGTTGTGCAAGCTGTTTCTGCGGTGTCTGTACTTGCTTGCTGCTCTGGCTTTGGTAAACTTCCTTGTTTGTAATGCCAAATAATGAAGCTATGGCATCTTTTATAGGTACTGTCTCTAAAAACTTCTACATGGTTCACCATTACTACCCAAGGTTGCGTTAAGTCATCGTCAATGGTGATACTTGCAATCAACTCATTAGCTGCATATACTTCAT